>JBJERG010000146.1:0-5707 GCA_051882155.1 Ruminococcus sp. | reverse complement strand
CTTAAGGCAGGGAACATTTACGCTGTGATTTCGGGAGTGACAGGCGGTGCGGCGTTCTTTGACAGCAGCGGTGAATTCAAGGGCTTTTTCGGAGCAAACAGAACCGCAGGAACGGCAGAGGTCATAATATCCTATTTCCGCAAGCTTTTCGCCACAGATAAAATGCGGGCAGGTTCGTCACGCACCGTTCCTGCCGGAATCACAAATTTCGACATTGATGATGAGGGATTCCTCTTTACAGTTACAAAATCGGAGGACGCAGGTGCTGACCGTGTAAAAAAGGTAAGTCCCGGCGGAACCAATCTCTTTGCCGGCAAGGAAACGGAATTCGGAGATACATCTTCTGATACAGTGACAAGATTTGTTGATACAGATACTGACGAAGCCGGCAGAATATGCTGTCTTGACGCAGAAAACGGACGTATATTCCAGTATGATGAAAAAGGCTCGCTTCTGTTTATAATCGGTGAACGCAGCGATCGTCTTGGAGGATTTTCTGCGGCACCTTCCGCAGTTGAATCCTCGGGAAAAAATATCTATGTTACGGATTCCATAAAGAATAATGTTACGGTATTTGAGGAAACGGATTTCGGGAACGTGGTTCACAGTGCGGCAGAGCTTTATAATGAGGGCAGATACGAGGAATCAATCGAACCATGGCAGCAGGTTCTCAGACAGGACGGCAATTATACTGCCGCATACAAGGGCATATCAGCAGGACTTTTCAGCCTTGGTAATTACGCAGGCGCAATGAAATATGCAGAGCTGTCCGGTTCTTCCTATCTGTATGACAAGGCGTTTGAAGGAAGACGTTCAGAGTGGCTCCATGATAATTTCACATGGGTAATTGCCGCCCTTGTGCTTGTTGTTCTGATTTGCTGTATATATGGTCATATCAGAAAAAGTAAGCATTCATCAGCTGAAAAGGACATATCCGAAATGTACGCCTTTACAGCAGGACAGTGGATCGCTCATACAGTATTTCACCCTTTTGAAGGCTTTGAAGACCTGAGATGGAAAAGGGCAGGTTCTCTTTCTGCCGCCAATGTCATAATATTTTTCTGGTTCGCAGGAGAAATTCTCCATGAAAGATTTTCCGGAAAGCAGTTCGACATGGTAAGCAACGAGCAGTTCAGCATAGTGCCTTTTATAGTGCGTACAGTGGTTCTGTTCCTTGCATGGACTGTGGGAAACCGCAGCGTATCCACCCTTCTTGACGGCGAAGGCTCTCTGAGGAAAATATACATTTACAGCTCCTACGCCCTTGTTCCCTATGCGGCAGGACTTTATATACAGACCCTCCTGTCCCATGTATTAATACGTGAAGAGGAAATATTTATTGTGATTCCCGGAGCTGTGGGCGTGATATGGTCTGCACTGCTTATGCTTACGGCAGTAAAGGCAGTACAGCAGTTTTCCCTGGGAAGGACATTTCTGTCTGTTTTTATGAGCCTTTCAGCAATGCTTGTAATGCTGATTCTTCTTGTAACGGTGGCGGCGCTGTTTCAGCAGATATATGTTTTTGCCGCATCGGTTTATTCAGAGATAATGTACAGAATAAGGGAATGAAGGAAGTGAAGCAAATGAAGTGCAGAATAAGGCGTATCACAGCAGGAACAGCGGCTGTGTTCTTTGTGACAGCAATGCCCTTTCATGTATACGCACAGGAAAAAACGCAGAAACCTGCGGCAGAAAATGACAGACTGGCATTTTATGTGGATAATGACAGCGGAGAAATAGCCCTTAAAGACAAAAAAAGCGGATATACATGGCATTCTTCCCCGGAAAATGCGGAAAATGACCCTGACGCCACAAACGCAGTTATCGCAGGACTTCGCTCTGAACTTAAAATAGAATGCGTATCTTCTGAAAAGTATACCTCTTCAGTTCTCAGATCCTTTTCTGACGCTTCTGTAAAGGTAACGCCCGAAAAGGAGGGCGCAAAGGTTACATATGATTTTGAATCAGCCGGCATAAGTCTGCCTGTAAGCTATGCACTGAAGGAAGACTGCCTGGAGGTTACGGCAGATATTTCAGAGCTTAAAGAAGGCGGCAAAGGAAAGCTTGTTACAGGACTGGAAATTCTCGGCAGTTTTGGTGCGGCGTCCTCTGATGATGAAGGCTGTTTTGTGATTCCCGACGGCTCCGGCGCCCTTATACGATTCAATAACGGAAAGACATGGGCAAAAAGCTATTCCGGTACAGTTTACGGAAGAGATATTTCCTCAGTGCCGAAAGAGGCTCCCGATACGGCAAGGCAGGTGCATTTCCCTGTGTACGGCATAGTAAATGGAAATAACGGCATGATGGTGGTATGTACAGAGGGCGATACAAATGCGGAGCTGAAGGCAAGCGTCAGCGGAGTATCAAAGAGCAGTTACAATATATGCGGTTTTGATTTCACCCTCAGGGAAAATGATACGTATTACATGGCAGGTGACGAGGGCACGGCTCTGAGCGTATACGAAAAGGGCGATATAAAAACGGACAGGATATGCCTTCGGTATTATCCCGTGGAGGACACTGGTGAAAAGGGCATTGACTGGCTGGACATTGCGGCGGCGTACCGTGATTACCTTACAGAGGAAATGAATGTTTCAGCTTCGCCGGAAACAAAGCCGGAGCTGTACATAGACCTTTACGGCGGCACAGAAAAGAAGGCTTCATTTTTAGGCTTTCCCTATACGAAAAAAACAGCTCTTACAAATGCCGGCAAGGCTCTTCGCATTATAGAAACCATGAAGGACGCAGGAGTCCGAAATCTGGTGGTGAGCTATAAAAAATGGACGGACGAGGGCATAAAGAACATGGTGGATACCTCAGCAGAACCCTCGCCTGTCATAGATGAGGAGGATTTCGGAAAGCTCCTTGAATATGCCCGTCAGGAGGATATTCTCATATATCCCTCTGTCAGCAATTTTCAGTTCAGAAAAGGCGGCGGCTACAGCGTTTCAGATAACGCAGCAGTAAGATTGTCCGGAGAATATGCAAGGATATATCCCTACGATCCGGCGTCGGGACTGCAGAAAAAGGAAAAGGATCCCTTTTTCCTGCTTTCTCCTGATGATTATGAGGAGATGTTCCATAAGCTTTCGGAAAACTATAATGAACAGGGCATAAAGAATATCTCAGTTTCGGATATGGCGTCTGTTCTCTACAGTGATTTCGGCGGAAGCTCCGTTTCAAGAGAAACAGCCTGTGAATATCTGGTGAATGGCTGTGCAGAACTTGAAAATTCACTGGATGGCATTCTTGCAGATACAGCCAATGCCTATGCACTGCCCTATGTGTGCAGAATAAACAGTGTTCCTCTGTCATCCAGCGGATACGATATATTTGATGAGGATATTCCCTTTTATCAGACAGTGCTCCACGGTGTGAAGTCATATTCCTCCGAGCCTGTAAACGCAAGTTCCTGCAGCAGGGAAATGATCCTTCGTGCAATAGCAGCAGGCTGTAATCTGCATTACATTATGACAGGCGAAAAGCCGGGCGTACTCAAAGACACTGAGCTTGATGAGCTTTATTATACATATTACGACGACTGGACTGAACAGGCAGTACAGAGCTTCATATTTGCAGAGAATATACTTTCCGGCGTAAGCGGACAGCATATTACAGGCTACAGAGAGGAAAACGGAAGGATCTATACCAGATACGAAGACGGAACTGAAATAATAACTGACCTTGAAAAGGAATCTGTTACGGTGCAGGGCAGAGAATATCTGCTGAAGGATTATATCGGGAAAGAAAGGTGAGTGCCTGCAATGAAAATAAGCTATCAAAAGAGAAAAAGTATGTACGGCTATGGCTTCATTGCCCTGTGGCTTGCAGGTGCGGTTCTGTTTTTCCTGATTCCTCTGGTGGAGTCCTTTATGTATTCCTTTCAGGATATAAGTCCCGCTTCCGGCAGCATGAAGGGCAGCTTTGCAGGACTTGCAAAATACGACTACGCCCTGAACGCTGACCCGAATTACCGCAGTTATCTTGTGTCAGTGCTTGTGACTGCCCTGTGGAAAACGCCTCTTATCATGGTTTTTTCCCTTTTTGCGGCGGTTATTCTGAATCAGAAATTCAAAGGCAGAACCTTTGCAAGGGCAGTGTTTTTTCTGCCTGTTATCATTGCCACAGGACCGGTGTTTAATATAATAAACGGCAACATGATAAGCACGGGAAACGGTGACCCCGGCGGATTTTCAGCCCTGTTCCGGACGGACCTTCTCTCTGAGCTTATGACGTTTCTGGGAATTTACGACATTTCAGAAGGCGTAACGGCAGCGGCTGAAACCATTGCCAACAGTATTTTCAGCATTGTATGGAATGCAGGTATTCAGATACTCATATTTCTGGCGGCACTGCGGAATATACCGGAATCATCAAAGGAAGCAGCCCGTATTGAAGGTGCTTCCGAATGGGACTGCTTCTGGAAAATAACTCTTCCCGGCGTAAGTCCAATGATCCTTGTATGCTTCATATATACGGTCATAGATACCTTCACAGACCCGGGAAATGCGGTCATGGGCAGGATATCAGATATGCAGGCAGACTGGAAATACGGTGAAGCCTCCGCAATGGCGTGGATATATTTTGTTATCGTACTTGCGGCGGCAGGTATTGTTTCGTTTGTCATAAATAAGTTCGTATATTATGAAACAGACTGAAACTGATGAAAGGAGCAGAAATGGACAGCAGGGAAAAAAGCCTTATTCTCAGACGAAAGCTGGGGTCGTATACATGGAGCGTACTGAGATTCTTCATAGTCTTTGGAATGTGCTTTGTGATACTTTATCCGCTTATCTATATGATAAGCTGTGCTTTTCGTGCGCCGGCAGATATGAAGGATCCTACAGTGGTATGGATACCCAGGCATCTGACACTCAGCGTCATGCGGGAAACAATGAAGGTCATGGACATCTGGAAAACCCTCGGCACAACTCTGTTTCTGAACATAGGCTGCTCATTGCTCCAGGTGATTTCCTGTGCAGTTACAGGCTACGGCTTTGCAAGGTTCAGATTCAGAGGAAGAGGACTGCTTTTCGGCATTGCAGTACTTATGATACTGGTGCCGCCGCAGATAATCGCCATACCTCAGTACAGGCTTTTCCGCAGCTTCGGACCCTTTAACCTTATCGATAACCCGTTATGTATGTACCTGCCGGCGGCAATGGGCTGCGGCATCAAATCGGGACTTATGATATTTATTTTCAGACAGTTTTTTAAAGGTCTTCCCAGGGAACTGGAGGACGCAGCATATCTTGACGGCTGCGGACCCTTCAGAACATTCGTAAAGGTCATGGCGCCTAATGCAAAGGGTGCATTTATTACGGTTTTTCTTTTTTCGGTTGTCTGGTACTGGAATGATTTCTATGTAAGCTCCGTCTTCTTCACAAAGAACCAGACAATAGCTCTTTGTCTTAAAAATATAAATGTTCTGCTGTCACAGGCGCTTTTCAACGGCACGGACGTAAGTCCGAGAGAGCAGATAGTCTGGATGGAAGCTGCCTGTCTGCTGGCGGTAGCTCCGGTTCTGATTATGTATATTTTCCTGCAAAGGCATTTTACGGAGGGAATAGAGCGTTCCGGTCTTGCAGGTTGAATAAGGCAACACCGCACAAAGCACGCCTGACGGCTCTGCACGCAATCTGCTTGCAGCTTTTCCGCCATATTTCACAAAAAGCCTCGCTGATACACAAAGTATCAGCTGCGT
>JBJERG010000145.1:0-5723 GCA_051882155.1 Ruminococcus sp. | reverse complement strand
CCTCCCAGACTTGGCGGGAATAAACGCATGGGCGTATTTGCCACACGAAGTCCCTTCCGTCCCAATCCAATAGGACTGTCACTGGCAGAGCTTGCAGAGATACGGCTTCACACCGAAAATGGCCCTGTTATCTGCGTAAAAGGCGCAGACCTTATGGACGGTACGCCCATTTATGACATAAAGCCCTACCTGCCCCATATTGAAAGTATACCGGATGCAAAAGGCGGCTTTTCGGAAAAAGCCGCCCTGCACCAGCTTGAAGTCTGCATTTCAGATGAACTGCTTGAAAAAATACCTGCGGCTCAGCGAAACACCCTTATTGAAATTCTGAAACAGGACCCTCGTCCTTCTTATCAGAATGACCCGTCACGTATTTACGGTTTTTATTTTGCAGATATGGAGGTAATATTCAGAACAGACGGGAATATTCTGACAGTTACCGATATAAAATTATAATCAGCCTTCACCGCCGCAAAGCCTTATAATGGCTGCGGCAATCATGCGTGTTGTCATCATAAGATGCTCCACAGGATAATATTCGTCATCACCGTGCATATGATAATCATACCCCGGCATCTCAGCTCCGAAGGCAACTCCGCCTTCAATATCATGAACATATGTTCCTCCGCCTATGGCTGTACATCTGCCCTTTTCTCCTGTTTCTTCCTCATAAACAGACATGAGAGTACGTACAAAGGGAGAATCTTCCGGCACCTTGTGAGGATCATTTGCAATAAGCACATTCATTTCAAAGCCGTATCTGCCAAGACTGCGGCGTATCTTTTCAAGTATTTCCTCCTTTGTGCAGCATACCGGATAGCGGATATCCGCAGTGCAGGTGATTTTTCCCTTCTCTGCCTTCATCATGCTGAGAACGCAGGTAAGCCTTCCGGATTCCTTATCAGAAGCTTCTATGCCGAAACCTTCGCCGCCTGTACAGCCGTGAGGGAAAAGCTCTGATAATGCAGAGCAGTCACCAAATCCCTCCTTTTCAGCAAGCTCAGCCAGAAGACCGGTAATGGCATTCTCGCCGGCTTCCGGTGTAGAAGCGTGGGCAGCAAGTCCTGTGTATTCCATACAGCTTCCGTCTGACAGAACAGCCTTTGCCTCTGCCGGAACAGCATTCGGAACAGTTCCTGCATTCATTGAAGCCACAGGGTCAGAGGTATTCTTCGTAAAGCTGAAACGGATCATTCCCTTTTCAATATTAATTATGGGATAGCTTCCGTCCGGCGTGAAAACCATGGAAGGCATTTTATCCTTAGTAAGATAGTATTCTATATCTGAACTTCCGCTTTCCTCATCACATCCAAAAAGCAGGCGTACATTTTTATTAAGAACAACGCCTGCTTCCTTTATGCTGTAAAGAGCATAAAGTGCCGCAGCAGCAGGACCCTTGTTGTCTATTGCACCTCTGCCGTATATATTTCCTTCATGTACCTTCATGCTGAAAGGGTCAGATGTCCAGTTTTCAGAAATTGCAGGAACAACATCCAGATGAGAAAGAATTCCCAGTTCCGGCTCACTCATACTGCCGCTCCAGTCAGCTGTGCCTGCATGATATTCATAGTTTCTCACAGCAAATCCCATTTTCTCCGCTGTACCAAGCATTATATCCAGTGCCTCGGCGCAATGTCTTCCATATGGGTATTCTCCCTCACAGCCATGCTCTGCAACGCTTGGCACTGCAATAAGTTTACTCAGTGTTTCCAGCATTGCCGCCTTGTTTTTTTCTATAATCTCATTTACCTTTGAAAGAACCATAACAATTTACTCCTCTCTTATAGTTTTCCGGATATCTTCGGGTGAAGCTTTTTTCTGTAAAGATCTGTGGCAATATCCATAAGGTAGTCATAGCTGAGGAACATTGCATTGGCTGTTCCCAGAAGTATGACTGCACCGTATTTTCCAAGCTCTCCCATTTCCTCTATCAGCTCATCCATTCCCAGAATATACACTGTCAGGAAAAAATACAGAATAATGCACAGATTAAAGAACAGAACCTTCAGTGCAAAGCCAAGAAGCTTTACTCTCATCCCGGAAAGCACAGGACGAATCAGAGGATAATGCCCGAAGAACATTATAAATATAAGTGCGGCGTCCTTGTTGGGCGTAATGAAGAGGGACAGGGTTCCCACAGCAAGATACATAAGAAATGCCCATTTCCTGCCTGTTTCCTCAGCCATAACAGTTACCAGAACGCCGCATATCATAGGCATAACTATATAAAACATGGGAAAAACCCCGGTTATAAACTGGCACAGCAGACACATGGAGGCAAGTGTTCCGCCAAGTGCAATACGATAGCTTAATGAACGTTTCATTTATAAATTCACCTTTTAAAATAATGTACTATTATGATAACACATTTTAAAATGTTCGTCAATCGGTTTTATGTGAAAATGAGATGAGAAAATCCCCTCTGTTATTGACATAAGGAAAACTAACCTTTATAATATAATCTGACAGGAGGTTAAAATAAAATGAATGATACAATTATCGATACAATCGAAGGCAATTCTGTTGCGGATACAGTAAATGAAAATCTGTCCCACGCTTCTTCTGTATTAAATCATATTTTAAGTCCCATTAAAGGCGCTGTTCCCACATTTGTTATTGCCGTCATATGTGCAGTTGCAGGATTTATTGCTATAAAAATCCTTATGAAAATTATCAGCCACGCTCTGGGGCGCTCCGATATGGACGGCATTGCCTCCGGCTTTCTGAAAAGCGTAATCAAAATCATGCTGTATGTTCTTTTAGGCGTAATACTTCTTTCTCTGCTGAATGTTCCTATGGACTCGATAGTTGCGGTAATTATTTCCAGCAGTATGGCAGTGGCGCTTGCACTTAAAGACAGCCTTGCAAATGTTGCAGGAGGATTCATTCTTTCCTTTGCAAAGCCCATTAAAGCCGGAGATGTTATTGAGATAGACGGCTCAAAGGGTAAGGTGGAATCCGTGGGAATACTTTATACAAAAATCGTTACATATGACAATGTGACCGTGTACATTCCCAACGGCAAGGTTTCATCCGCCAAGATAATCAATTATACCGACAAAGAAAAAAGAAGGGTTGATCTTACCTTCTCAATATCCTATGAGGACGACATAGACCTTGCAAGAAATGTGATACTCAGTACTGTATCCTCTCTGAAAAATGTTCTCTCAGACCCTGCGCCTTTAGTAAGCGTCAGCGGTCACGGCGACAGTGCTGTTAAGCTTCTGCTCCGGGCATGGGTAAATACAGATGATTACTGGGACGTCTACTATACGCTTCTTGAAAACGTCAAAAAAGAATTTGACAAATCCGGAATCTCAATACCCTTCACTCAGATTGACCTTCATCAGAGGTAAAACAGGATTTTTCAGAGCATAATGTTAATTTTGGATTAACATTATGTAAAGCTTAAAAAAATCTATTGACAAACATGGTGTTTGCGGGTATAATATAAGTATCCTTTCTTAAAAATTTTTTCATAAAAATCCCCTTACTAAAGCGCACATTGGTTCCTCCAATGTGCGTTTTACTTTTATCCCGAAATTCAGCGGAAAAACCGTCTGAATCCCCATATAAAAACACAAGCCCCGTCCTGCAAATGAGGACGGGGCTTTTTTCGGGCGATTTGCACATATCATGCTGATACGAAGCAGATGAAAAAGCGGGCATATACTGAATATTTCAAGAACAAAGCCTTTCAATAATAGTTGCAGTAAGGATCAGATCACGAAGTTTTACGCCGTCAAATTTATAATCAAGAGTTTCCTCAAGCGTAAGACCATTTGCAATATCACCTTCATCATAGATCCAGATATCAAAGCTGTTGTTATGCCCTTCTATGCCGTAATACTCGCCGTTGTATTCAAAGCCTACATTCCAGCCTCTTGCAAGATAAAACTTGAATTCTCCAAGTGTTTCAAATTTATAATCATCAGGATTGTAATCGGGATTTATTGGCTGGTCTTTATATTTCATTTTAGTTTTTTCTCCTTCAGCTTTATAAAAGTTCTTAAACTCCGGGACTGCACCTTCGGGATAATTAATTGGCGGTTGCAGGTAAGGACAGCCTTTACTCCAGTCAATACGATGATCATGGGGATTAGAGTGCTGATCTGGACGTCCATGATCCGTTTCATGCCGTTCCATTTCTGCTCGTCCGTCATTGTCGTATTTTGTACGGCGACTATAACCTCCACGTCTGTTTTGTTTAACTGTATCTTTTATGGTATTTGGTTTTCCAAGAAATCTTTGATCATCCGGTTTTTTTGGTTTCCAACCGCCTCCGAATGCACTGCCGCCGCCCTTGCAGATGTATCCCGTTTTTTTAATGATATCATTAACAAACGGTTTTGTCAGTACTTCATATGTATGTTTAACGGATTCTTCCGAAACAATGTCATCTTCCATATGCCGCCATGAACTCATTTCATAATCCACATAAATCAACTTGCCTTCCATTTCAGGAAAAGGCTCGCTGTAACATATTACATATTCCGGCTCAATACGCTGTAAAAGTTCTCTATACCCTTTTAAAAATATACCTTTTTGATCTGCATGATTGCCATGTTCATGAAACATATATGTCGAAACTGCTACAACAGAACCTTTTTCAATTCCTGCAAAACAGAAGTCAAAGCTTTCCTCTGTTCCCCAATTTACAGTCGGCACAACACGCAGACCTTTCTGTGCCAGATATGCACCGCACCATCGATTACGGAATGTATTGTATAGCTGAATAGCAGGTGGCATTTCCGTGTACATACTGAAATCAGGTGTCAACACACCTCGATACGGACGAAGCAGTTCGATAAATGGTGCAGGGTCTTTCCAGATTTTCTCAAAATTATAATCATATAAAAAGAAGTGTACAATTCTTTTTCTATGCAAGCCGTGATCCTGTTTGATAAGGTTGAATCCAAGCATTCTGATGCTCTGAAGTTCCTCTTCTGAAAAATGAGGTTTTGGAATGACCGGAATACCAAATTTTTCAGAATTATCAGAGAATTGGTTCCTCAAAAATAACGGATTAGTTCGGTACTCAAAGTTTTCTAACGTCATAGAATTACCCTCCTAAAAAATTACTGAGAAAAATATCTCTCATAAATAACCCCGTGGAAGGTAAAACTTGAATACTTTTATTCAAGTTTAATAAAAAATTTACAATGCAAAACTCCTCTATCATATTTCAACGAGGAGTTTTGTGCTTATATTTTACATGGTACGCCTGATGCGATTCGAACGCACGGCCTTCAGAGTCGGAGTCTGACGCTCTATCCAGCTGAGCTACAGGCGCATAACCTCGCAGCGTCTTAAAAGACCTTACAAATAATTATTATACCATAGTTTTCAAAGGATTGCAAGAGTTTTTTGAAAAAGTTCTGCTTATGTTTCAGTCTGAAAAAAACACATCCGCCGCCGCCAGCACCGCCGGGTCAGCGCAGGCAAGCAGGAGTGTACGCACATTCTCCGAATCAATAAAGGAATAATCAATCACTGCACTTTCACCCAGTACCCTTATTTCAATGCACCTGCCCGGTTCTCTTCTTATCTCTGCCATAACGGTTTCGGCAGGATTCAGCCTGTTTCCCGATACTGCCGAAACCTGTATCCAGCTTAAAACGCCTATATTCAGAAGAATATACGCCGTCAGGATTTTAATCGCTCTTATTATACGTCTTATACGTCTTTTCATGTAAACTTCCTCCCGTTTATCAGTGCAGGTC
>JBJERG010000144.1:0-5750 GCA_051882155.1 Ruminococcus sp. | reverse complement strand
TAACGAGAAAAACAGATACTCCCACAAGAACACCCTTGCCGCCCTTAAAGCCGTAATAGAGAGGATACACGTGTCCCAGTATGGCTGCAATTCCTGCCACATAGCCGATAAACTGCACCCTTTCATCTCCTGCAACAGTCACGTTCAGAAGATGACAGATACCCTTTGAAAGAAGTACAGAGGCTATTCCCTTTCCAAGGTCGCCTATAAGGGTAAGCAGCGCACAACCCTTTCCGAAGCAGCGAAGAGTATTGGTAAGTCCTGCATTTTTGCTGCCGAAATTTCTTATATCCTGATGCTTCACCAATTTTCCTGCAATAATGGCAGAATTACAGCTTCCAAGAAGGTAGGATATCACAGCAGATAAACATATTGCCAGTATAAGCATTGCCTGTGTACCCTCCTTACTTGTCGTCATTCTTGTCACGTTCACGGACAATGAATCTTACAGGCGTACCGGTAAGTCCGAAGGCGCTGCGTATCTGATTCTCAATATATCTCTGATAGGAGAAATGGAAAAGGTCTGCCCTGTTTACAAAAATAACAAAGGTAGGCGGCTTTGTGGAGGGCTGGGTGATATAATAGATCTTAAGACGTCTGCCCTTGTCAGAAGGCGGCTGAACACGTGTGGTGGCATATGCCAGCACGTCATTCAGCTTACCGGTGGATACACGCATCTGATTCTGCTGGTAAACCATATCTATCATCTCATACAGCTTATGCACACGCTGTCCTGTTTTTGCAGAGATAAATATAAAAGGCACATATGACATAAAGCTGAAATCATTCTGGAGCTTTGTCATATATTCATTCATGGTATTGTTGTCCTTTTCAATGAGATCCCATTTGTTCACAACAACAATAGATGCCTTGCCCTGTTCATGGGCATAGCCTGCAACCTTGGAATCCTGCTCTGTAAAGCCCTCTACTGCGTCAATGAGTATAAGGCATACATCAGCACGGTCAACCGCCATATATGCCCTCAGAACGCTGAAATGCTCGATCTTCTCAGTGACCTTCGACTTCCTGCGGATACCTGCCGTATCAATGAATACAAATTTGCCGTGTTCATTCTCAACAGTTGTATCGGTAGCGTCACGGGTAGTACCTGCTATATCTGAAACGATAACACGTTCTTCACCTGCAAGTTTATTTACAAGGGAGGACTTTCCTGCGTTTGGTTTGCCTATAATAGCAACCTTTATTGCATCATCGTCCTCCTCCAGTTCGTCTTCGGAGGGCAGAAGGTCCATTACAGCGTCAAGCATATCGCCGGTGCCGTGGCCGTGAGCCGCAGAAATCGGGAAGGGATCACCCAGTCCCAGATTGTAGAACTCATAAAGTTCAAGGGGCGGCTCACCTATGGAGTCGCATTTATTTACAGCAAGGACAATAGGCTTGCCGCTTTTCTGGAGCATTGCTGCAACGTCACTGTCATCGGCTGTAACACCGCAGCGTATATCCGTTACCAGAATTATAACATCTGCATTTTCGATAGCCAGCTCTGCCTGTCTGCGCATCTGCGCCAGAATAATATCAGCAGTATTCGGTTCAATACCTCCTGTATCAACAACCATAAACTGCCGGTTTCTCCATTCGCACTTGGAATATATCCTGTCACGTGTAACACCCGGAGTATCTTCTACTATTGACAGCCTTTTTCCGATCATTTTATTAAAAAGGGTTGACTTTCCCACATTCGGGCGCCCCACAACTGCTACAACCGGTAATGCCATTTCTTCTCATCTCCTTTATTTTCCTAAAAATGACAAAGAGGAGAAACGAACTCGTCCGCCTCTCCTCCTCAAATCTCAGATGACTTATTCAGCATCCATCTTCAGTACAGCAACGCCCTTATAGTAACCGCAAGCTTTGCAAACCTTGTGCGGCGCCTTGTACTCACCGCAATTTGAGCATACGCTCATTGCCGGTGCGTCCAGCTTCCATACAGCAGAACGTCTTTTATCACGTCTTGCTTTGGAGACCTTATTCTTTGGTACTGCCATGTTGGCACCTCCTTCTTATTTCAGACAGTCACAGGTGGATTCATTCAAATCACACCCACAGATATAGCATAATCCCTTGCAATCCTCCGAACAAAGAATCTTTGTCGGCAGCATAAGAAGCAAGTCTGTAAGAGCTGTCTCATTCATATCAATGCTGTCATTTTCAGCTACAATATACGAATCATACGCACTGTTGTCGCTGTGTAGCGTCGGAACGACTGTATGAGTAAAATCGTAAGTATGTTCCTGCTTAAAAGGCTTCAGGCACCTGTCGCACTCCACATCAAGCACGCAGCTCACGCTGTAATTCAGTGTTACTATTCCGGCACGGTTGTAAACCTCACCGCTGACCTTTACAGGCTCAGCGAATGTATAGCCATGCACATCTGCCAATTCTTCCAGAGAAATCTCAAATTGTACAGGTTTTTTAAGACCTTCAATCTGAAAAACTTCACGCAGCTGTAACTTCATACTTCCTTCCTTTCACGCATTGCACCATTTATTATATACTAAAACGGGACAGCTTGTCAAGCTTTTTTTCAAAAAGTTCGTAATTTACGATCAGTCAATGTACTTTGTTACTGATGAAGGAAGCTCGCTGTTGTCAGCTGACAGTGTGAATACGATCTGTACATCATCTCCTGTAAGCTTTGCAAGCTTATCGAGCATTACGCCGAGAGCCTCATAGTCAGCACCTGCGATCTTGAAGATACCGTCTACAAAGATTTCCTTGATATCATAGTTGCCTGCCAGCATACCTGCTACAAAGCCATAAAATGTATCGAAGCTGTCTACTGCAAACTGCTCTGTATCGCACCATCTAACCTTATAGCTGATGGAGCTGCGGATAGTTGCACCCTTTTCGATGCAAACCAGACAGCCGTTTGTTGCGCTTACTGCGCTGTTGATCTTCTCAATGAGGATCTTGGTTTTTCCTGTGCCCTTTTTACCAGTGATCAGTTGAATCATAATTAACTCCTTTCGTGCCTTAAAGACACTGTTTCATTTCTTATTGCATTTATGTTGATGCGGACGTGCCGCAAATCAGCTTAAATCAGTCAGCCAGCTTTGCTTCAAGAGCAGCCTTCTGATCCTCATAGCCCGGCTTGCCCAGCAGAGCGAACATATTCTTCTTATAGCTCTCAACGCCCGGCTGATTGAAGGGATTTACGCCCAGCAGATAGCCTGAAATTGCACAAGCCTTTTCAAAGAAGTAGATGAGGTAGCCGAGGCTCTTTTCTGTTGTATCTTCAAGCTCCAGAATGATATTCGGTACGCCGCCCTCTGTATGAGCCAGGATAACGCCCTCCAGTGCCTTGCGGTTTACAACGGACATATTCTGATTGCAGAGGAAGTTCAGACCGTCCAGGTTCTCCTCGTTTGCTTCAAGATAAAGGTCAGTCTTGGGCTTCTTGATATCCACAACTGTTTCAAACAGAATGCGTGAGCCTTCCTGAATGTACTGACCCATTGAGTGGAGGTCAGTTGAGAATACAGCTGCTGAGGGGAACAGACCCTTGTTGTCCTTGCCTTCGCTTTCGCCGAAAAGCTGCTTGTACCATTCAGCCATCATAACGAAGTTGGGGTCATAGGATACCAGCATTTCAACAGCCTTGCCCTTGCGGCTGAGAATATTTCTGATAGCTGCATACTTGTAACAGTCATTGTTTTCGAAATCAGCCATGTAATCCTGCTGAGCCTGTGCTGCGCCTGCCATGAGAGCGTCAATGTCGCAGCCTGCTACAGCGATAGGAAGCAGACCAACAGCTGTCAGAACGGAGAAACGTCCGCCTACATCATCCGGTACAACGAATGTTTCATAACCCTCTGTATCAGACAGTTCCTTGAGAGTACCCTTTGCCTTGTCTGTTGTTGCAAAGATGTGATCCTTTGCGCCCTCCTTGCCGTATTTCTTCTCAACCAGATCCTTGAACACACGGAATGCCAGTGCAGGCTCTGTTGTAGTACCGGACTTGGAAATAACGTTTACAGAGAAATCCCTGCCCTCGCAGAGAGAGATTATCTCGCTGAGATATGTGGGATTGATACTGTTGCCTACATAGTAGATATCCGGTGTATCCTTCTTCAAATTATTATAAAGTGTGGACTTCAGAAATTCAATTGCAGCACGTGCGCCCAGATATGAGCCGCCGATGCCGATAACAATGAGTATCTCGGAATTGCTCTGGATCTTCTTAGCAGCAGCCTTGATTCTTGCAAATTCTTCCTTATCATAATCGGTAGGAAGAGTCAGCCAGCCAAGAAAATCACTGCCCTGTCCGGATTTTTCGTGAAGCATTTTAGCAGATGCGTTCACCTGATGCGCAATTCCACGCATTTCCTCTTCATTCATAAAGTCAGCCAAATACTTTGTATTGAGCTTCAAAGACATTGTTCATTCCTCCATTTTCAGGGAATACGCCCTGCACCACCGTACAAAAAGACCTTTTCCCACCAATTTACCACTTATATCATACTATATTTTATCATCAATTGCAAGTGCAATCTAAATTCTTGTTTATTCTGCACAATTATACATTTACAATTTGCATAACTTGACCAATATTTTTTCTACAGCAGTACTTATTGTCATAGCCTCTACATTTTCCTTGGCAACGAGAGCTGTTTCCAGCAGCAGAGTATCTCCGTTATAGAATGCAATGCTGCCTATCTTTTTCCCCTTTTCAACAGGTGCATGGACATACTTCGGCAGTACGAGAACGGCTTTCAGGGCAGAATTTGTTTTCGGCACCACTAGTCCCGTCAGCCCCTCCGCTTCCACGTCAACATTTTCGGATACTCCGCCCTTCACCGGAACAGGCTTCATGAATTCCGATGAAAATCCCGGAAGAGTCAGCATATACTTTGAAAAGCCCTGTTTAAAAAGCTCCCGTGCCATGGCGAAACGGCTGTCCTTGTCCTTGGCACCCAGAATAATTGCCGCACATTCCATGCCGTTCCTTTCGGCTCCTGCCGCAATGCACCAGCCGGACTTTTCTGTATGGGACGCCTTCCAGCCTGTCATTCCCTCGTATGTTCTTGCAAAGGTATTTTCATTTACAAGCTCTGTTGCACCGTCACGCAGGAAATCACGCCATATTTTAAAATATGATGAAATACATTCAAGCTTTGAAAGTTCACAGCACAGAAGTCCTATATCATAGGCTGTGCTGTAGGCATCATCATCATCAATGCCATACGGACTTGCAAAAAGGGTATCATACATTCCCAGTTCGAAGGCACGGGCATTCATATCCATAACAAAATCTTCACTGCTGCCGCTTATCTGTTCCGCAAAAACTGCTGCTGCGTCGTTTGCGTTTCCTGCTATAAGGCCCTTCAGCAAATTATCCACAGTCATTTCCTCGCCTGGCGTCAGCCATATCACTGCACCCTTTATGCCGTTCACACAGTCGGAAGCCGTCAGAACCGTATCCGGTCTCCACTGACCGGATTCTATTTTTTCACCTGCAAGAAGCGCTGTCATCAGCTTTGCCATTGTGCCCACAGGAAGTCTTTTTCTGCCTTCCTTTTCCTCCAGAACCTTTCCTGTACTGCATTCCATGAGAATATATGCAGAAGCTTCCGGCTGTTTTTCTTCTGCAAAGGCGGTATAATCATACTGAAAAAAACCGATAATTATCAGTGCAGCTGTTATCAAATTAAAAAGCCTTTTCAAAAAGCATCTTTCCTTTCAAGATCTGATGCTCTATTTTATGCCCTTTCAGCTTTTGCTATACATAA
>JBJERG010000143.1:0-5803 GCA_051882155.1 Ruminococcus sp. | reverse complement strand
CCATGTTTCCAGAATAATTTCAACTATAATTTAAATATATTTTCAGATTTTACATTAAATAAAAAAAGCCGGAACGCTATGGAACGCATTTTCCACAGATATTCCGGCTGTTATACAGCTTTAGATGAGCTTTGCCCCGCATGAACCGCAGAATTTTACACCGGGTTCATTTTTAGCTCCGCACATATGACACACGCCTTCAAGGCTTTCTATAATACTCTTTTCGGCATCATCAGACGCTTCCGTATTACCTGGAATACTATTGTCTGAAACGTCTATGTCTATATTCCTGATATTTTCGTTTTCTGAAGTATTCATCTGCAAATTATCCTGTACCGGAACAGAAGCTGCCACAGGTTCCAAAGCAGGCTCTGAAACAGATTCTGCAATTGGTTCAGAAGGCGTTCTTTCATCTGTATCGGCTTTTTTAGCTTTTGAAAGCTTAATGATCTTACAGATAAGTATTCCGACAGATGCGATGATCATGCTTGACAGAAGGAAGATAACGTTATCTCCGCATCCGTTCACAAACTGAGAGGGAAGACTGTCAGCAAAGGGAGTGAGGCTGCTTTGAACCTTGAATGCACAAACAAGAAGCATTATAACAAGTTCTACCGACAGAACTGACATAGGAGCTATACTGCAGGCGATGCCAAGACCACGGATTGCGGAGGGAACTCTTTTTGTAGTCAGGAGCCATAACCCGAACCAGAGAACAACAGCAGATATCGCACACCAGAAGCAGATATCTCCGGTCAGAAAATCCGTAATGCCGGTTCCTACTATTTTGCTGTATACGCCGAGTATATCAGAACTTTTTGTGCGAATGCTCATACAGACAGAAAGAACGAGAGCTGATAAAAGAATCAGAATAAAAAATACAACAGATAAAAATGTCCTGAAGCCGCCGCCTTTTTTCTTTTGAGCTGCGGAAGTTTTTGTGTTTTTTTCCATAATATGAAGCCTCCTGAATATTTTTCAATTATTATAGCACTTTACCGGGGTTTTGTCAATTGCCATCTAAGGCGTTTTTTGTCCTGCGCTTTTTTATGTGCTGTATGCAGAAAATAAAAAAGGACGTAAAGGATACACCAAGTAATGCCCCTGCACTGTCAATACATACATCTCTGAAGGCAGGCCCTCTTCCTTCTGAGAAAAACTGGTGTATTTCATCTGTACAGGCATAAATTACACAAAAGATGAAGGAAGTCCTCATATATCTTTTTATACGAATGGCACTGGCGCTCCAGCAGGACAATGCACCCAGTGTAAAGAATATGGAGAAATGAGCCAGTTTTCTTATGAGAAAGCTGTATTTTTTAATATCTTCATATGTTATATCCTTTACTGACACACCTCTGAAAAATGCCAGTATATGGCTCAGCAGTCCTTTGCTCAGTTCGGAGGACTGAGTTCCGTTCTGCATTGAGAAAATAAATATAACCGCAGCACAGCTGACAGTAAGAGTCAGCGGAAGTATCTTTTGAAAATAATTATGTTTAATAACTGATCACCCTTTCGTGATATTACCATTATAATTATGTGGTTTGCATTATTGTATAATTCCTTAAAAATTTCATAATCTATATTCAAGGAGCGTGAAAGACAATGGATATTTTTAAAATTATACTCACATCAGCGGCAAGTATAATCACACTGTTTATTCTTACAAA
Organism: Ruminococcus sp.; assembly: GCA_051882155.1. GTDB lineage: Bacteria > Bacillota > Clostridia > Oscillospirales > Ruminococcaceae > Ruminococcus_C. Next base: position 4,130 of record JBJERG010000143.1, on the reverse strand, counting down.
GCTTATGGGAAACAAGCAGGTATCACAGCTTAGTATGTTTGATTACATTATAGGAATATCTATCGGTTCTATTGCGGCTGAATTTTCCACGGAGCTTGAAAATCCTGAACACACACTTGTATCTATGATCGTTTATGCAGTTATTGCATATCTGGTTTCCGTAATAACGGGTAAATCAACACGTCTGAGGAAAATTATCATCGGCAGACCGCTTATATTATTTGATAAAGGAAAACTTTACAGAAAAAATTTCAAAAAGGCACGTGTAGATATAAGCGATTTTCTGACTCACTGCAGGACCCAAGGGTATTTTGACCTTTCCCGTATACAGACAGCAGTCTTTGAATACAATGGTTCAATCAGCATTCTTCCTGTGGAGGAAAACAGACCCCTTGAGCCTTCTGACATGAACCTTAAACCTGTCCAGCAGAATATACTTGTAAATGTTATTCTGGACGGAAATATAAACGAGGAAAATCTGAAGCATACCGGAAATGACAGAACCTGGCTTCAGAAGCAGCTTAAAAGTCATGGCTTTCATAATGAAGGCGAGGTTTTTCTGGGACTTGTTAATACTGTTGACAATACGGCTTTGCTGTATGGGACAGATGTGAAAAACAAAAGTATGGATCCTTTTGAATAAGAATCTGCTTTTGTATGGCTTTCATACATTGGTGCTTGCATTTTATGTGGAAATATGATATGATGTAATGGTACTGTTCATGAAAGGAGCCATAAAGCAATGAAGATAGTACTGGCGTCAGGTTCACCGAGAAGACGTGAGCTTATGAATTATATAACTGAAGATTTCAGCGTATGCACTTCAAATGCAGATGAAAATCTTCCTGGTGGAATTGATCCCTTTGAGGCAGCAGAATACCTTGCGGTTCAGAAGGCAAGGGCTGTTGCGGAAGAGCATCCGGATGAAATAGTAATAGGCTGCGATACGATGGTGATCATCGACGGCAGAATACTGGGTAAGTCTGCCGGTGAAGATGATGCACGTGATATGCTTAGAACTCTTTCCGGGCGTACTCATGACGTAGTAACAGGCTGTGCTGTTGTTTTTGGAGGAGAAATACAGGTCTTTTCTGAAAAAACCGGTGTTTCATTCTATGATCTTTCAGAAGAGGAAATCGAGGAATATCTTGCAACAGGCGAACCCTTTGATAAAGCAGGCGGCTATGGCATACAGGGCAGGGGAGCGCTGTTTGTAAGCGGAATAAACGGAGATTATTATAATGTTGTGGGACTTCCCATTGCGGCACTTTCACGAAAGCTCAAAGAAATAATCAGACAAAATAAAGGAGAATAGTAAGATGAATAAAAAGGATCTTAATGAACTTCGAAAGAACTTTTCACAGGCAAGTGATCTGTTTACGCTGAATCATGTGGTATCTGCATTTGTGGACGCTGAAAAAAATATACGCTGCGTAAAATCCGATCCCTTTCACAACATACCTTCAGAGGAAAGTGACTGTTATATGGAAACACTTCGCCGTGTACTTGCAGGAACTTTAGGCAAGGGACTTCTGGAATATGAGTTCCCGAATGAAGCCTATGAAGAAGCAGGTCCTCAGCATATTCTTTATAATGCCCTTACAGGCAGACTTGCAGATGAAAGTGCTGTGAATCTGATGCTTGACCAGATTGTAAAGAAAATGGACTACATTTCTACATACGCAATACTGATAGGCCACTGTACATATACTGTTTTCAACAAAACAAAGAATGATGAAATAAATCCTTATGACAGCGTGGAATATTCATTCCTTGTGACAGCGATTTGTCCTGTTGAGGTAAGAATAGACGGACTTGTTTATAATGAAGACGAAAATGCTATTGAGAAAAAGTCTGCATATGACCGCATTGTATCGGAGGTTCCCACAGACGGATTCCTCTATCCCACGTTTACAGGCAGAGGTCCTGACGTTAATCATGTGCTTTATTCTGCACGGAAGCCTAAAGAAGTGAATGCTTCAATTGTTGAGAATGTTCTCGGCTGTAAATTTGTCTGCACAGCTAATCAGGAAAAGGAAAGCTTCCATTCTCTTATGGAGGATATTGTTGCAGACGAGCTGAGCTATACAGTCATAACAGAGGTAAATGACAAGCTGAAAAGCATTGCAGAGGAATATAAAAATGACGCTGAACTGCCTTCTGTTGATGATATCCAGATGAGGGATATTCTCCTTGATTCCGGAGTAAGCGAAGAGAAAGCAGAAAAGGTTCAGAACCTTTACCGTGAAATAACAAGAGAAAAGCCCCTTTCTGTATGCAATCTGACAGAAAATAAGACTACTATCACAACAGAGGGTATATCTGTACAGATAGCAAAGGACGCAACAAATAAGGTACGTACTCAGTGTATAGACGGCAGACGTTTTCTGCTTATCGACCTTGATGAGCCGCAGATTCAGGTAAACGGTATGAATGTTACATTGCAGGAAATGCCGGAGATATTCGGTGAAATAACTGAAATTGATAAAACTGCACAGGAAGAGGAAGAACCTGAGGCAGTTTACACAGAAGAATAATAATAACAGCATCACAGCTTAAACTGCCGTGATGCTGTTATTTTGTATAAATGATAAATGAGAAATTATTCTCTGAGCGATGCACCAAGGTCGCCCAGTGACTTGAGTACACGCTTCATAGCGGCGTCAGCCTGTTCGTCGGTGAGAGTGCCCTCATGTGAACGCATACTGATGGAGAAGGAAACGCTCTTCATACCTTCTGCAATCTGCTTGCCCTTGTAAACGTCGAACAGTGTGACCTTTTCAAGTATCTTGCCAACGGCATTCTTTATAGCCTTTTCCATAGTTCCCACAGGGAGAGAATCCTCACAGAGCAGTGAAAGATCTCTTGTAATTGCCGGGAATTTCGGGCTGGGCTGATATGTGATCTCTGTAACTGACAGAGGCATCATTTCATTTACATTCAGCTTGGCAACATAAACCCTTGTGCCGAAGCCGTATGTTTCCTGTACAGCAGGATGAACCTCACCCAGATATCCGATAGCCTGACCCTTGCAAAGAATAACAGCGCTTCTTCCCGGGTGCAGTGCGCAGGTTTCCTCAAATGCGTTATTTTCAGAGCAGCGTACATATTCGCAGTCATAAATGCCTGCTTCAGCAAGCAGTGCGTCAACAGTACCCTTCATATCGAAGAAGTCGATATTATCGCCGTACATACCTATTGTAAGACGTGTGGGTTCATTCGGAAGCTTGCCTTCTTCTGTGGGAATATATTCCTTGCCGATTTCAAAAAGCTTTACAGAAGCATTTCTGTTCTTGTAATTGCCTGAGAGAATGTCAAGCATTGACGGGAGCGTTGTAGTTCTCATAATGCTTGTATCCTCGCCCAGAGGATTCATAATAGTAATAGTATCCCGAAGCTTGCTGTCAGCAGGAAGTCCTATTCTGTCAAAGCATTTAGGTGATGTGAATGAATAGGTGAGTATTCCGTAGCAGCCGAGGGAAACCATAGTGTTTTCAATAGTTCTGAGGTATTTCTGTTCCGTAGTAAGGGTTGCATTTGCAGCACCTGTAAGAACGGTCGAAGGAATGTTGTTGTAGCCGTAAATACGTGCAACTTCTTCTGCAATATCAGCAGGACGTTCAAGGTCGATACGGAAGCTTGGTGAAATGCACTTGCCATCCTTAACCTCAATGCCAAGACCATTCAGAGTCTTTATCATTTCCTCCTCAGAAATATCAGTGCCAAGAAAGCCGTTTATCCATGCAGGATCAAAGGGAATCTCATTTCTGGGCTTAATATTCTTTACAACATCAATGTGAGTTGTAACAGGTTCACCTGCGCCAAGCTCTTCCACAAGCTGTAATGCTCTTGTAAGAGAACGCAGACAGCCTTCAGCGTCAAGACCCTTTTCATAACGGGCAGAAGCATCTGTACGCATACTAAGCTTCTTTGCTGTACGGCGCACGTGTACTGGTTCAAAGTAAGCAGATTCAAATACAACAGTTGTGGTATCCTCCATGATACCGCTGTATTCTCCGCCCATAATGCCTGCAACTGCAATAGGCTTTTCAGAATCCGCAATTACCAGCATTTCGGAAGAGAGCTTTCTTTCCTGACCGTCAAGTGTTGTGATTTCCTCGCCGTCCTTT
>JBJERG010000142.1:0-5819 GCA_051882155.1 Ruminococcus sp. | reverse complement strand
GGGTCTTTCCGGGTACAACGGAGGGCACTATGATAGAGTCAATATGTGCTTCCATAGTAGATGATATATCGGGTTCGGACGTGTGCATTGACGTGCATTCAAGTAATATTTTTCTGAAGGAAATACCACAGATAAGAATGAGCGTACCTACTGCGCCGGTACTTCTGCCCTATGCAAAAATGATGAATGTTGACTTCGTATGGATACATGAATCAGCAACAGTTCTGGAGTCAACACTTGCACATACACTGAATATGAGAGGAACAAAAACTCTTGTAGTTGAAATGGGTGTAGGTATGAGAATTACAAAGGAATACTGTAAGCAGCTATTTGACGGCGTTTTCAATCTTATGAAAGAGCTTGGAATGTGGAAGGGCGAAACTTCTCCTGTGCATGAGCCGATTACATCAGAAGGGCGTGAAGTTGGATTTGTGAATTCCGACGCAGCAGGAATATTTGTGCCCTGTGCAAATTTTGGCGACACGGTGAAAAAGGGCGAACATATCGGTGATGTGGTAGACCCATTGTCTTCAAAGGTAGTTGAAAGAGTGACTGCAGTATGTGACGGAATGATATTTACACTGAGGGAATATCCTGTTGTTTATGGTGGCTCACTTCTTGCAAGAATATTACAGCCTGTTTCGGGAGGTGATGAGAAATGAAGAAAAAGGTGCTTTTCTCTCTGAAGTCACCATACCGTGAACAGCTTGATGTGACTGGCTTTCGTTTCGGCAATGGAAAGAAATCCGCAGCAATTGTGGGAGCGATGCGAGGAAATGAAGTACAGCAGATGTACGTTTGCAGCCGTATGATAAAGGAACTTAAAAAGCTGGAATCCAATGGCTGTATTTCAGAAAACTGTGAAATAATGGTCATTCCCTGCGTAAATTATTATTCCATGAATATAGGAAAACGTTTCTGGGCAATGGACAACACCGACATTAACCGTATGTTCCCGGGATATAATCTTGGCGAAACAACACAGCGTATAGCAGACGGTTTGTTTACTGAAATTCAGGGATATGAATACGGAATACAGCTTGCAAGCTTCTATCAGCCGGGAAATTTTCTTCCTCATGTGAAAATAATGGATACAGGTTTTACGGATTCGGAACTGATGAAGGATTTTGGTCTGCAGTTCGGGCTGATACGTCCTCCAAGACCTTATGACACTACAACGCTGAACTACAACTGGCAGATATGGGAAACAAAAGCATTTTCCGTATATGCCAATGCTACCGATGAAATAGACGAAAAGGCGGCAGATGAAGCTGTATATGCTATTCTTCGTTTTCTTGATAAGCAGGGCATTATCAGTGCTGACACACCGCCGGGATATATAACAAGGATTATAGACGAGAGTAAAACAACGCAGATACAGTCTGAATCGGCAGGTATATTCAGAAGCCTTATTGAAGTAGGCAAAAGAGTGGAGCGAGGAGATGTTCTTGGAATAATTACTGATCCTTTTGACGGTGAGATCGTTTCAACCATAAGAAGCAATGTTTCCGGAACGGTTTACTTCGAGTATCATCATCCGCTTATCAACTCAAATACAGTTTGCTTTAAGATAATAAAGTGAGGATAGTTATTATGGATAGGAAAGAATTTACAGATTCAAAAACGATTGTATCACCCGATGGAAAAACTGTTACTACAGTTACTGTCAGCATAAGCAGTGAGCAATCATCAGGTTCATCTGCAGTTACAACATCAGTTAAGTCGACATCGAGTAACTGACAGAAAAACAATGACAAACTGAACTTTTGAAAGCAGTGTTTGCATTTTATTGCATACGCTGCTTTTCATTTTTATTCATATGTATTCTCCGGGTATTATTCTGTATTGCCTTAAACTTTACAGTAAATAGCTTTATGAAAAAATCGCTTTATTTTGATGTAGTTTATCTGGAAATTCATGTACCATTTTTGTGCTAAAGGTGATAATATAAAAATAGCAATATAATTAAATGTACAAGGGTGTACCACTGAAAATGGTATACCTTTTATTATTACAACATAAATCAGGGAGGTAGAATTATGCATCTTACATTAAGAGAGCAGGAGCGGCTGATGACGCATTATGCAGGTGAACTGGCAAGGGACAGACTTTCTGTAACTGAGCTTATGTGTGCAGGACGAAAAATTCTTTCAGCTGATGATGTAATGGATGGAGTTGCTGAGATGATACATGAGATACAGCTGGAGGCAACATTTCCAGATGGCACAAAGCTTGTTACTATCCACGAGCCTGTTATCCTGAATGAAAAAGTGCGTCCGGGAGAATATCTCATAGATGAGGGCGAAATAATCATCAACGAGGGAAAGGAAACTATTGCCCTTAAAGTTACAAATACGGCTGACAGACCGGTTCAGGTGGGTTCTCATTTCCATTCTTTGAAGTAAATAAAATGCTGTCATTTGACAGGAAAGCTGCGTACGGCTATCGCCTTGATATTCCATCGGGAACTGCAGTACGTTTTGAGCTAGGTGCCTGCGGTCTGAAAATCCATGAGGACTGGGGTGCGACTCCAAGCGTTATAAACCAGGCTCTGAGTGTTGCTGACAAATATGACGTGCAGGTTTCAATTCACACTGATACGCTCAATGAGGGCGGCTTTGTGGAGGATACACTTAATGCCATTGGCGGACGCACCATTCACACCTATCATACAGAAGGCGCAGGAGGCGGTCATGCACCTGATATTATAAAAGCGGCAGCTTTTCAGAATATTCTGCTGTCTTCAACAAATCCTACCATGCCCTTTACTAAAAACACTATTGATGAGCATCTGGATATGCTTATGGTATGTCACCACCTTGACAGCAGTATACCTGAGGATGTTGCATTTGCCGATTCCCGTATACGTCCTGAAACAATAGCCGCAGCCAGTTGTATATTCAAAAATGTTCGGTGCACACGGAATTGCAGTCAGACGCTGCTGTGCGGATTTTGTTTCAAAAATATCCGCAGAAAATGGAATTGCTCAGAGGCTCGGTCTTCAGAGAATGGTACTTCCTGTTCAAAGCTGCAGAAATATCGGCAAAAAAGATATGAAATTCAATGACCGCACAGGAAATATTACAGTTGCCCCGGAAACATATACAGTTAAGGTTGACGGAGAAAAAATCACCTGTGATGAAGCATAAGTACTTCCGCTTACACAAAAATATTATTTATTCTGACACAGGAAACAGGAGGAACAGGCATGATTGCAGATAAAGTATACGGGAAACTTGGAAAAACTGAAAAAACAATAGATTATGTTACTATTGACTGGTTTGAACGTGATAAAAAGATTCTCAGAAAAGGACAGCGTCCGGTGAAGAGATCGGCATCAGAACAGAATCGGCTCTGAATGAAGGCGATATCCTCTATGAAGATGAAAAAAGGATAATTGCAGTTGAAATAGCACCATGCAGTCTGATTTCTGTTCATGTGGATTCCATGCAGGAAATGGGCATACTTTGCTTTGAACTGGGCAACCGTCATTTGTCACTTTCCATTGGAGAAAATGTTGTAAAATGTCCTTTTGACGAACCGACATTTTCTTATCTTAGCAAACTTGGATTTGCAGCCGAAAAGGTATACGAAAAATTTGACGGCTATATTGAGTGCAAGGCTCATGCACATACATATTCAAGCATTGACAGTCATGGACACCATCATCATGGAATATAGGGGTTATCTGAGTATTTTGCAGGCACTGGATTCTCTTTTCCCTATTGGTTCGTTCACCTTATCCAATGGACTGGAAACCTATGTACAAAAAATCTTGTCTGTAATGAGAAAACGCTTTCAGAGTTTTTAAATTCATATATTTATACATTGCCAACAAACGATTTAGGATTTGCTGCGAAAGCGGCAATGGGCGACCCCTGTGAAATTCTGGATGAAATCTGTACTGCGTCAAAGTCGCCTTTTGAATTAAGAAACGGATGTGAAAAGCAATGTATCCGGTTTATAAAAGCTGAGAAAAGCCTGGGAGAGTATAAAGAGCTGAATCATTATTCAGAAATGATAGAATCAGGAATATGCAGCGGCTGTTATCCTATATCCATTGGACTTTTCATCAGAGATACCGGAACTGACATTGTACAGGGACTTGAAATGTATTGTTATAGTCTTTTATCTTCTATGGTGAACCATGCTGTGAAACTTGTACCCCTAAGACAGCTTGAGGGACAGAAATGTCTTTCTGAGGTTATGAAGAAAATTCCATGTGCAGTACGGAAAGCAATGGATGTTCGGATACAGGATCTTGGAATCAGCGGTGCAGGATTTGATCTTCGGTCGATGCAGCATGAGAAGCTGTATTCAAGATTGTATATATCATAGTGGAGGAATAAGATATGTAATATGTAAAAATTGGCGTAGGAGGACCTGTAGGGTCAGGGAAAACTGCGCTTATTGAAAGGCTTACAAGAATAATGTCGGAGGAGTACAGCATATTTCTGCTGTTTCCATTATACTTTTTATTGTTGTAACTGTGACAATTTTTGTCAGCAATCGATATATGAATACCTGTTTGCAGAAAGAGGCAAATGCACAGCAGAACCGTATAGAACTGCACAATCTGGGGGAAGACCTGGCGGCGGCTTCTGACTATCTGACAGATGAAGCAAGAAAATTTGCAGTAACAGGAGAAATTAATCATTTCTACAATTACTGGCATGAGGTATATGAAACAAAAACGAGATATACGGTGATCTCAACACTTTCATCCTATCATCCGCCGGAAAATGAAAAGGCACTGCTTGCAGAAGCAAAGGCATACTCTGATGAACTGATAGAGATCGAAACTGTTTCTATGAAGCTGACGCTTATTTCTCATGACCAAAGCATAGAGGATTGTGCATCTGATCCGGAAATTTATAAAGGTCATCTCTAAAAACCCACTCACCCGTCATCTGCGGCACATCTTTACGCCACCTTCACTTTCAAAAAAACTTGAAATACACAAATTATTCCAGCGTTTTTCCTCAAGTGAATCTGCCGCAAATTTGCACCACATCTGACGGATTCGGAGTATTTAGATATGCCCTAAATATTTACAGTATGTGTACAGCTTTAAGCTTCCAAAGGAATATGAAGTTCTGTCAACGAAACAAATGAAACAAAAAGCAGTGGAAATTCTATATGATTCCTATAATTATGAATCGAAGAATTTAATTATGACGCCAATTGAAGAATATCAGTCCTGTATGGATGAACGTCTGAACCGTTCTGTTGAAAAATCTGTACAGGGACAGGGTACAGCTTCAATTGTACAGATATGCTGTTCCATAGGAGTTCTGGCGTTGATCGGTCTGCTTATACTCGGGCTGAATATATTATATATTCGTCCTTTAAATGAATACGCCTCTGTTTTGTCTTCAGACAGCGTACAGAATAATCCGGAACAGCAGTATTTTTCAAAGGTGCGTCTGACTCCGCAGGGTGCAAGGGAACTGTATTGTTTCGGAGAAATCTTTAATCATTTGTCCTTGATTTTATATAAGGAACTGAAGAAACGTGCGGCTGCGGAAAAAGAAATGAGGGCTGCCAGAGATGAAGCAGATCGTGCCAATCATGCCAAGAGCGACTTTTTTTGCACAAATGAGCCATGAACTCAGAACACCGCTGAATGCTATTATCGGATATCTTTATCTGCTCAAAGGAACTCCGTTAAATGAGGAGCAGCGTGAATACTGCAGGATAATTGATTTTTCATCTGAATATTTGCTGGGACTTATCAATAATATTCTGGACTTTTCAAAAATGGCATCGGGAAATATGGTGTTTGAAATCACTGATTTTGATTTGCCTCAGCTGCTGAA
>JBJERG010000141.1:0-5845 GCA_051882155.1 Ruminococcus sp. | reverse complement strand
AATTACCCAACACTAATACATTTCCCTTTTCCATATTGTATAACTCCTTTATAAGTTTATAACTCAATGTTTATTTCAAAAATAAATTCATACAAAAAATCCCACAGCAAACGCCGTTCCGGAGGCTGCAAGTGCAACCACTATCAGAGGAAGCCCGAAATATGCCAGTATAACCGCCGCCGCTGTACCTGCCGCAGCTGTTATCATATTTCCTGTTGAATAGAATATTGCAGGAATCGTCATGGCGCTAAGCACTGCATATGGTATATAGTAAAAAAAGCTTCTGAGAAACCTTGATTTTATCTTCCGGCGCATAAGCGTAAAAGGAATCATTCGCACAAGATATGTCACGCCTGCCATTACTGCAATATATATCGCTATGCTCATGCCTTTTCCTCCTCTTCACTCACGGGAAATATCAGTGCCGCCGCTGCCGCTGCAATCACCGCACTGATTATTACAGCAAATCCTCCGGAAATAAAGGGCATAGCATAATACATTACTGTACTGAGAACTGCCGCAGTTATTATTACCATGAGAACTTTCATGCTCTTTTTAGCCGCAGGAATAATTATTGCAAGGAACATTCCGTAAAGCACTATTCCCATAGCGTCAGTTATTTCCCCTGGAAGAATATTTCCCGCAACTGCGCCAAGAAGTGTTCCGCTGCTCCAGCCAATAAAAGCTATAAGTATCATTCCGTACATATATCTCGGAGTGAGCTTTGAGGGCTGAGCAGATGCCATGGCAAATATTTCGTCAGTTATTCCAAATGATACAGCCAGTCTGTGGGGCGTATTGAAGGAATCATCAAGCTTCTGGGAAAGAGCTATTCCCATAAGAGAATAGCGAATGTTTATCACAAGCTGGGTAACTGCCATTTCTATGTATGTTCCGCAGGCAGCTATTATGCCAACACCTGCCGCCTGACCTGCTGATGTCAGATTAGTCATTGAAATGCAGACAGCCTCCAGAACCGTAAGTCCTGCACGGACTGCCATTATCCCGAAGCCGAATGATACTGAAAAATATCCCAGTGCTATAGGTATTCCGTGGATAAGTCCTCTTCTGAATCCAAGTCTCAATTTGTGTTCTCCTTAGCAAACTGCGGATGCACCCTTATAAGTTCTTCCCTTGCGCTTTTCAGAATAAGCTCGCTGGGCGGTTCTCCGCACATTATACGTCCTATTTCACGCACCCTGCCTTCAAAGTCAAGAGACGTTACCTTTGTGGAGGTGCGTTCATTTTCCTGTTTCTTTTCAATTTTAAGATGATGCTCAGCCATTATGCCTATCTGGGAAAGGTGGGTTACGCAGAGCACCTGTCTTACACTTCCAAGTTCACGCAGTTTTATTCCTATCTTCTGTGCAGCACGTCCGCTTACTCCAGTGTCAATTTCATCAAATATCATGGTGGGTATGCTGTCCTTGTCGGCTATAACGCATTTAAGGGCAAGCATTATTCTTGAAAGCTCACCGCCGGAGGCTATTTTTGCAAGAGGTTTCAGAGATTCGCCCTTGTTGGCTGAAATCATAAGTTCCATTCTGTCCATGCCCTGGAGTGTAAGCTTTCCTGCACTGTGAGCAACCTCCAAACGTACACCAGGCATATCCAGAAACTGAAGCTGCTCCGCAACAGATGTGGTAAAACGCTTGGCTGTTTCAAGCCTGTAATTGCTCAGTGCCTTTGCACGGTTTGACACCTCTGTCAGAAGTTCTGCCTTTTCACGTCTGAGCTGTTCTATCTCAGAAGCGTTGTCCTCCATATTCTGAAGCTCTGCCTTTGCCTCTTCACAACGTTTTACAAGTTCATCACCTGTGCATACATAGCTGCGTGTAAGTTCTCTTATGGCACTGCTTCTGCTCTGAAGCTGTGCAAGCTTCATTTCGTCAAGCTCCATATTATCCGCAAGACTTCTAAGGGTTTCGGAAATATCCCTTAGCTCCAGTTCTGTAGTTTTAAGCCTGCTTCCAAGGCTTTCCGCCTCTTCTACATATTCTGACTGAGAATCAAGAGAATTTTCCGCATCACGTATAAGACTTACAGCATTTGATGAATCATCATTTTCAATGGCTGCTGCGGCAGATCTCAGTGCAGAAATAATGTTCTCCGACTGCATGAGCCTTTCCAGAGAATTTGCCACCTCGTCCTCTTCGCCCATTTTAAGTCCGATTTCCTCAACATCTGCAACAAGTGCTTTCAGATAATCTGCTTTTTTCTGCTGCTCCTGTGACTGCTTCACAAGAACGCTGAGCCGCTTTGCTTTTTTCTGAAGTGTGCGGAAACTTTCCTGATAGGAATGCAGAAGTGAGTCATCACCGCCGAATCTGTCTATCATCTCCATATGTCTGTCTGATGACATAAGCAGCTGCGTGTCATGCTGCCCGTGTATATCTATGAGCAGTTCACCCAGACGTTTAAGTGCTCCAACAGTTGCAGTTTTATGATTAATTCTTGCAGTGCTTCCGCCGTCTGCAAATATTTCACGTGTCAGCAGAAGTTCATCCTCCGCATCAAAGCCAAGCTCGGAAAGCACTTCCTTTACATTTTCATCAATATTCTGAAAAAGTGCAGAAATTACAGCCTTATCACAGCCTGTACGTACAATATCCTTTGTAACACGCTGCCCTAAGACCGCATTGATACCATGTATGAGAATAGATTTACCTGCACCTGTTTCACCTGTGAATACATTGAAATTACGGCACAGAGGGATCTGTGCCTTTTCTATAACAGCCAGATTTTCAATATAAATTTCAGTAAGCATAAAAACGCCTCGATTTCCTTAATCTATATCTGAAATTCCGCCTATACGGAACTGTGACGCAAGCTTCTCCGCCTGCTGCTCTTCTCGCATAAGCACAAAAATTGTATCATCTCCGGCTATAGTTCCCACCACGCCGCTTTTCTTCATTGCGTCAAATGCCGCACAGGCAGCCTGTGCCATACCCGGACGGCAATGTATAACAGCCGTATGTCCTGCAAAATCAGCATTCAGCACTGCCTCACGAATAATACCATCCATTGCAGCCGGTGCGTCGGGACGCACATAGCGTATGGTTCCGCCCACGTGCTGCTTTATAAGTCTGAGCTCATGTATATCTCTTGAAAGAGTGGCTTGTGTGACATTTATGCCGTTTTTAATAAGCAATTTCTGAAGCTCGTCCTGTGTATGAACCTCATTTTCGGCTATTATCCGAAGAATGAGTGTATGCCTTTCTTTTTTCATATAGAACCTCCGCTGCCGTCAGGGCAGCCGTTTCCTTTAAGTGAATGTGTTATCTTTCTGTTCAGTGAATCAAAAAAAGTGTTTCCGCTGAGATCCACCAGCTGTATGGTATGCTCGGAACGATATATCGTAAGATGACTTCCCGTATCAAAGGGAACGGGAGTTTCTCCGTCGGAGGAAATATACACCTCGCTTCCGTCCCTTGCCGAAAGCCTTACGCAGAGTCTGCTTTCCGGTGAAAACAAAATAGGCCTTGATGCCAGGGAATGAGGACATATAAGAGTAAATCCTATACAGGAAAATTCAGGCTCAATAACGCTTCCGCCTGCTGAAAGGGCGTATGCCGTTGAACCCGTAGGCGTACTGAAAATTGCACCGTCAGCACGGTATTGTCCAAGAAGCACCTCATTTCTGTATACGGAAAAATCAATTACCCTTGCAAACTGTCTGCCCAGAACTATATCATTAAGGGCATTGAAATGCTGGAATACATAGCCTTTTTCATCTGTAAGTTCACCGCAGAGCATCATGCGTTTTGATACACGGTAATCCCCTGTGCTGAGCCTTTCAAGCTCATGAAGCTGTGAGGGTTCAATTGACGCCATAAAGCCGAGTGTTCCTGTATTAATTCCAAGAAGCTTTGTGTCGTAACCCACAAGAGCCCTTGCGCAGCGAAGAATCGTTCCGTCACCGCCTATTGCCACTGCAAAATCGGCTTCCTTAACTGATTCCTCAAAGGGAACATATTTTACAAAGGGCTTATCATAAAAAAGCGCACGGTGACTGGGATCGGCAATAACCTCAAAACCATTGCCGCTTAATGCGTCACAAGCATTTCTTGCGCAGGAAAGCGCATTTACCTTTTGTAAATTTGGAAAAATAACAGCCTTCAAGTTTCTGTACTCCTTGTAATTATTTCTGTGAAAAGGCTTCTTCTGCAACAGCCTGCAAATCAATCCTTACAGCAGGCTCATCAGAATTTACCGCAACTGCAAGATATTCAATATTTCCCGAACCGCCCTTTACAGGCGACGGGCAGAGTGCCTTAAGAGAAAGTCCGTTTTTCCGGATTTCCTCTGTTATCTTCATAAGAACATTCAGATGTACCCTGGGTGATTTTACCAGCCCCTTCTTTCCGATGTTTTCTCTGCCTGCCTCAAACTGAGGCTTTATGAGGACTGCAGCAGTTCCGCCTTTTCTGAGAAAACCTGCTATATGAGGCAGTATAAGCGTCAGGGATATGAAGGATACATCTGCTGATATGAAATCTATATGTTCAGCTTCAGTGTCCATTTCAAGCTTTCTTATATCAGTACCCTCAAGATTGACAACACGGCTGTCCCTGCAGAGCTTTTCTGCAAGCTGTCCGTGTCCTACATCAACGGCGTAGACCTTTTTTGCACCTTTTTGAAGCATACAGTCGGTAAAACCTCCTGTTGACGCTCCTATATCCATGCAGACGCTTCCTTCCAGGTTTATATCACATATATCTACTGCACGTTCCAGCTTCAGTCCGCCTCTGCCTACATATGCAAGACCTTCTCCTTCCATTGTAATGGAAGAGATTGCATCCGCCTGCTTTGAGGGCTTTGTGCAGACTTCGCCGTCAATTTTTATATGTCCGCCTTTTATAAGCTCCTGTGCCCTTGCACGGCTGGGAGCAAGTCCTCTTCTTATAAGCTCTGCGTCAAGCCGTGGCATTTTCTTTGTCCTCTCCTGCAAAATCCAGTATTGTTCTAAGCATTGCTTCCGTGCTGAGTCCCAGCTTTTCAAACTGTGAAGCCATTGACGCCTGTCTGATAAATTCCTTCGCAGTTACCCGCTTATATCTTCCTTTGTAACCATTTTCCATTAAAAGCGCTCCAAGCTGCTGGGAAATACTGCCCATATCATACGCTTCTTCAAAGAAAATGATCTTTTTATATGATTCTGCAATATCAACTATCATCTTATCTATCGGGAAAATTCTTGTAAGCTTAAGTATATCACAGCTCACGCCTTCTTCTTCAGCCATTTTATGAGCCTTGAACAGATGATCATATATCCTGCCGTAGGATATCAGAAGGGTATCTGTCTTTTTGCCTGCGATATGGGTATAATCCGAATTAAGAGCAGTCTTGTCAAATTCAGTGTGATCAGAACCTCTCGGATAACGTACACAGGCAAGTCCTGTATCTTCGTACATAGCACGTTTCATACAGAGATAAAGCTCGTCATAGCAAGAGGGAGAATATATAACAGCTCCCGGAACAGTGCTTAAAAATCCAACGTCGAACATTCCGTGATGAGTTTCACCGTCTTCTCCCACTACGCCTGCACGGTCAATTCCCAGCACCACATGAGCGCCGCTAATTGCCACATCATGTATAAGCTGGTCATAGGCTCTCTGGAGAAATGAGGAGTAGACCGCAAATACAGGCAAAAGTCCCTGCTTTGCAAGAGATGCTGCAAATGTAACAGCGTGCTGCTCAGCAATGCCTACATCATAATATCTCCTCGGAAATGCCCTTGAAAAGTGATGCAGTCCTGTTCCATGCTCCATTGCCGCTGTTATAGCACAAAGGGACATATCCTTTCGTGCCGCCTGTACAAGAAATTTTCCGAACATATCAGAAA
>JBJERG010000140.1:0-5856 GCA_051882155.1 Ruminococcus sp. | reverse complement strand
CGGTGATATTTGTGCTGTGCTGCATTTTTCTGCGTGACCTGGCATTATACATTGCTGAAAACAAACTGCCCTCCTGTGTATCTTATTCAAATTTTGGCATATACTGCCCTGGCTGCGGACTTACACGGTGCATTCTGGCACTCATGGCTGGAGATATCTGGCTTGCTGTAAGGTGCAATGCTGTAGTATTATGCCTGTTTGCAGCTGTTGCGGCTTTGTATATTGAGTGTGTGCTTCTGTCATTCGGAAAAGACGTGTATATTCTTCCGAGAAAGCCTTTATTTTATATAATATTCAGCGTGGCAGCGGTGGTTTATTTTGTTCTGAGAAACTTTTTCCCTGTTCTGGAGCCGCCTGCTTTAATTGCTTAAAAAAATTGCCTGTTTATGTTGTTTTTTGTGCATAAACAGGCATTTTTATTTTTTTCTTTATATTTTTTCGTATTTCATCAATTTTTTTTCAAAAAAGCCCTTGCATTTTATTGTGATATGGTATATAATTAGAATAATGCAGTTGAAATAATTGTATGATTTAACATGACACTAATTTTTTGAATAGGAGCGTAATTAACATGAGCAAATCAGCTACAAAGAAAAACATAGTCTTGGCAGGTCACGCAGGTTCAGGCAAAACTACTCTGTGCGAGGCTCTGCTTTACAAAAGCGGCACCACCGAACGTATGGGCAGGATCGCCGAAGAAAATACTGTATCCGACTATACAGCTGAGGAAATGAAAAGAAAATCCTCTGTTTATACATCAGTGGCTTCCATGAGTCTTCCGAATCTGGATGTTAATCTTATTGACACTCCCGGAATGCTGGACTTTGCAGGAGAAATGGTTTCCGGTATTTATGCAGGCGACTGCGTTATGATTACCGTTTCCGGCAAATCCGGCGTAAGAGTCGGCACCCACAAAGCATACGACCAGGCTGTCAAAATGCAGAAGCCACGTATGTTCGTTGTTACAAAGCTGGATGACGAAAACGCAAATTTCTATAACGTCTTCACTGAACTGAAATCTGAATTCGGTTCTGCTGTATGTCCTGTTATCGTTCCGGTAATAGCAGACCGCAAGGTTGTATCCTACGTAAACCTCATTGAAATGAAGGCTTATAAATTCGATGACAAGGGCAATGCTGTTGAAACAGATATGCCCACTGCTGAGGTTTCTGAAAAGATGAGCTACCGTATTGACGGTCTTATTGAAGCATTTTCAGAGGCTGTTGCTGAAACAGATGACGACCTTCTGGAAAAGTTCTTCTCAGGTGAACCCTTAACAGAAAAGGAACGTATCGACGGTATTCACAAGGGCGTATGCGAAGGCATTATCACTCCTGTGGTATGTGCGTCTGCTCAGACCCTTGGTGCAATAGAGCTTCTCATGAAGGAAATGGACCTTCTTGTTCCTGAGGCTCCCGAAACTGTTATTACAGCTGACGCTGATGAAATTTCATGCACTGAAAACGACCCTGCACTGCTCTATGTTTTCAAGACTGCAGCTGACCCCTTTGTAGGCAAGATGTCCTATATAAAGGTTCTTTCAGGCAGCGTTAAGAGCGGTGACGAGCTTGTAAACGCTTCATCAGGCGGCAGCGAAAAGATAGGCAAGCTTCTGTGCCTCTGCGGCAAAAAGCAGAAAGAGATTTCCTGTGCCGTTAAGGGCGACATTGTGGTGGTTACTAAGATGAACGTAAACACCGGTGATACCCTTTGCGCACCAGGCAGAATTGCTGTTATTGAGGCTCCGGAATATCCAAGACCCAGCTACAGAATGGCTGTTGCTCCTGCTGCACGTGGAGATGAAGCGAAAATTGCAAATGCTATGCAGCGTATGCTGGAAAGCGATATGACCCTTACATACGAACAGGATCCCAATACAAGAGAAATGATCCTCAGCGGTCTGGGTGAACAGCACCTGCTGGCGGTTGCTTCTCAGCTGAAATATGATTTCGGAGTGGAGATTGCTCTGACAGTTCCAAAGATTGCTTACCGTGAAACTATCCGCAAAAAGGTTAAGGTTCAGGGCAGATACAAGAAGCAGTCCGGCGGTCACGGTCAGTTCGGTGATGTATGGATCGAATTTGAGCCTTGTCTTTCTGATGAGCTTGTTTTTGAGGAAAAGGTATTCGGCGGTGCTGTTCCTAAGAATTTCTTCCCTGCTGTTGAAAAGGGACTTCAGGATTCCGTTAAGAAGGGCATTCTGGCAGGTTTTCCTGTTGTAGGACTGAAGGCTATTCTGGTTGACGGTTCATATCACCCGGTTGATTCCTCTGAAATGTCATTCAAGACAGCTGCTTCTCTTGCTTACAAGGAAGGTATGCGTCAGGCTGATCCCACACTCCTTGAGCCTATCGGCACTCTGGAGGTATGTGTTCCCGATGAAAATACAGGCGACATGATGGGCGAACTTAACAAGAGAAGAGGAAGAGTTCTGGGTATGAATCCCTCTGAAAAATTCAAAGGCATGACAGACATTATGGCTGAAGTGCCTATGCGTGAAATGAGTGACTTTGCATTGCTGCTTCGTCAGATGACTCAGGGCAGAGGTGAATTTACATTAGAGCCGGTTCGCTATGAGCCGCTTCCTCCTCACCTCATGGCAGATGTAATCGCTTCCTGCGCAGTAACTGCTGAATAATTACGCTTTGTTTTGTAAGCTGCTGCAGGTAAAATCGCAGCAGCTTTTATCTTTATGCGGCATTGCATTCACATAATAATTACACATCTTTTACTGAACGAAACTTGTAAATGATTGTTTTTGTATGTATAATAAAGGCAACGGCATTTTTGCAATAAGTTTACTGGAGGTAGAAAATATGCCTAAATATTCATGCTATGACAACAGAGAACTGTCATGGCTAAAGTTTAATCACCGTGTTCTTGAAGAAGCAAATGATGAACGTGTTCCGCTGTGCGAGCAGCTTTCATTTCTGTCCATATTCCAGAGCAATCTTGATGAATTTTACATGGTTCGTGTAGGCTCGCTTTTCGACCTGCCGCCCGATACCAAGGAAAATAAAACATACATGACAAGCAAGGAGCAGCTCAGTGCCATTTTCAAAGAATCAAGGATTCTTCTCCATGAAAAGGATATGATATATGCTAAACTTTGCAAGGATCTGAAAAAGCACGGCGTTGAAATCGTAGATTTTCACTCTATTTCCGAAGCTGAGGCGAACTTTCTGGAACGTTATTTCAAGGCAGAAATAGAGCCTCTTCTTTCTCCGCAGATAGTCGGTAAAAAACAGCCATTTCCGTTTTTGCAAAACAAGGCAATATACGCTGTTGTGGTACTTGAAAAGAAAGGAAGCGAAAAGCTGGGCATTGTTCCCTGTACAAGCACTGTTATTCCTGAGCTTATTCCTCTGCCCGGAAATACCCACAGATTTATTCTGTCAGAAGAACTGATACTCCACTTTATGCCGGATATATTTTCTCATCACACCATAAAGAGCAAGACTCTTATCCGTATTATCAGAAGTGCGGATATTGACACTGAAGAGGACAAAATGGGCGAGGAAGAGGATTATCGCAAGGCTATGGAAAAGCTCATACGCAAACGCAGCCGTCTTCAGCCTGTTAAAATGGAATTTTCACGCCTTATGGACCCTGCCGTTATTTCCAGGCTCTGTGAATATCTGAATCTTGACGAATCCCAGGTTTTCCACTCAGAAGCTCCGCTGAAGCTTTCATTTATCTTCAAGGTCCGTGATATGCTAAGACATAATAAATCTCTTTTCTTCAAAAGACGTGTTCCCCAGAAGCCTGCTGACATTGATATGCGGTCATCTGTCATGAAACAAATCGAAGAAAAGGACAGATTGCTGTCATTCCCATATGAAAGCATCAAGCCATTCCTGAAGCTGCTGAGAGAGGCAAGCACAAGCCCGGATGTGGTTTCCATAAAGATGACACTTTACCGTGTTGCAACAAACAGCAAGGTGGTGGAAGCTCTTATTGAAGCTGCCGAAAACGGCAAGGACGTTGTAGTTCTTGTGGAGCTGAGGGCAAGATTTGATGAGGAAAACAACATCGAATGGTCAAGACGTCTGGAGGACGCAGGCTGCCGTATCATCTACGGTCTGGACAAAATGAAGGTTCACTCAAAGCTGTGTCTTATCACGAAGAAAAAAGAGGGTGAAATTTCATATATCACCCAGATAGGTACGGGAAATTACAACGAAAAGACCTCAGAAATTTACACCGACTTTTCAATCATGACTGCAAATGATGAAATAGGTCAGGAGGCTAACCGTGTATTCAATGCCCTTTGTCTGGGACAGACTGTTACGGAAACAAAACATCTTCTTGTGGCACCGAATTGTCTTCAGAATAAGCTTCTGGATATGATGGACGTGGAAATAGAAAAGGCTAAGGAGGGAAAGCCTGCCTACATCGGCATAAAGGTGAATTCCCTTACGGACAAGAAGCTTATCAAAAAGCTTATTGAAGCCTCATCCTTCGGAGTAAAAACGGAAATGATAATCAGAGGAACTTCATGTCTTGTCGCTGGTGTTCCTGAGGAAACTGAAAATATTACTATCCGAAGCATTGTGGGACGTTTTCTGGAACATCACAGGGTGTACATTTTCGGCACTGGTGAAAATGAAAAGGTATATATTTCATCTGCAGATTTCATGACCAGAAATACCCTTAAACGTGTTGAGATAGGTATGCCGGTAATGGATAAAGGCATCAGAAAACGCATAACATATATGTTCCGGCTCATGATGCAGGATAACGTCAAGGCTCGTATTCAGCAGCCGGACGGCACCTACCGCCATGCGATTGCATACGGCAAGGAAATAAACGCCCAGGAACTGCTTTATGAAGAAGCCTATGCCAATTCAATTAATGAATAATTATCCTGTTTTATAAATGGTTTTCTGAATAACAAAAGCAGGACCGGTCAAATTAAAATCGGTCCTGCTTTTTATACTAATTCCGTCAGGTTGTCTGTATTCTCTGAGTACGGCTTTTCTTTTTATATTCAAGCGGGGTACAGCCCATAATTCTGGAAAACTGCCTGTTAAAATTTGAAAGATTACTGTATCCGCTGTCAAATGCAATATCAGAAATATTTCTGGAAGTATCAGCTATCTGTTTGCAGGCATAATTAATTCTGTAATGACAAATATACTCTGCTGCACTAAATCCGACGCTTTTGCGAAACCGGTACATAAAATAACTTGGACTGAGGTGTACTGAATCTGCAAGCTGCTGAACTTTAATATTCTCTTTAAAATGCTTCTGTATATATAAGAGTGCCGTTCTGATTATTTCACCCTCCCTGTTGTCGGGAGAAACTTCCTCGGCGTCATTTTCCAGAAGCCAGAAAAGACGAATCAGTTCACTTCTCATCAGCATATCAAGCTGCGGGGTATCTCCTCTTGCACAGGAAAATATATTTTCCACAGTCATTTGCATCTCTTTGTAGTAGCAATGCTCCGGTGTTATGTGATTCTGAATTCTGAGATTACCGTTTATAAGCGGAAGGATACATTTCTGCATATATCTGTCGGATTCGGAGCAGCCAAATATTTCGGAATTGAAAACAAGGGTATCATACACCTGGCGGCAGTTATTACACGGATAGATTGAGTGAGTTACATTTGGCGGCGTTATAATTATACTGCCTTTCCGGGATTTGAATTTTTCAGTTCCGCAGATAAATTCCGCTGAGCCTTCGAGAATATAGCTCAGCTCAAATTCCTCATGCCAGTGCATGGGAACATAACTGAAAAGATCCGGAATAATACATTCATAAAATGAAAATGGCTTTTCGGCAGAACTGTGTATACGGTTCTCCTTTGAACGAAGCGTATTCATTGCAAACCTCCTTAAAAAAGTAGAGAT
>JBJERG010000139.1:0-5871 GCA_051882155.1 Ruminococcus sp. | reverse complement strand
TCCTTTCAAGATCTGATGCTCTATTTTATGCCCTTTCAGCTTTTGCTATACATAATGCAGTATCACAAAAAAATGTCCCTTAAACAGAAAAGACGACACTCTCAGTGCCGTCCTCTCTTCTCTACTATTCTACTCAATCTTTGAAAAACCAAACTTGCTTTAAACTTACTTTACAATAAACTTATCAATTGCTGCAATCAGCTTTTCCGGATCTTCTGTGTGTGCCTGAAGCTTGATTGCCTTGGACAGATCCAGGCTGAAAATGCCCATTATTGACTTTGCATCAACTGCGTATCTTCCTGATACAAGATCAATATCGTAATCAAACAGCATTACTGTATTAACGAAATCCTTTACGTCATTAATTGTCTTAAGCTCTACCATTGTTTCAAACATAATTCATTACCTCCCAAGAACCATCAATCAAATTGTCCCATCGTGGTTGTATTAATCAGAAAAACACCACAGATCCTGCAGATATCTGCTTGTCCTTCTGTTGTACATAGCATACCACGATTTATTTTTTTTGTCAAGATGATTGCTTTATTTTCGTGATTATAGTATAATAGAATCATCTCTTGTATTCTGCGTTTTATTCATTACAACGAAATCAGGCAACAGCAATATGAGAGCACCCTTGTAAAGCGGTTACAATTCGTAACCTTTTATCATAAATTTGTAGGAATTTCCGCACATTTCAGCACTGCACCGCTTTAACGCAACAGAGAGGAGAGGTAATTTGCTCTGCTATTTTTATACCTTCGGCTGCAAGGTAAATACCTGTGAAACAGCCGGCATGGAAAAGCTTTTGAGAGAAGAAGGCTTTGGAACTACAAACGATCCTTCAAAGGCGGATATTGCCGTTATTAATTCATGTACTGTGACTGCCTCCGGTGACAGCCGTGTTCTGAATATGGTTAAGCGTCTTAAAAAGAATAATCCCTGCATGATAATCGTACTGACAGGCTGCTATGCCCAGGCATTCCCGGAAAAGGCAAAGGAAATAAAGGAAGCCGATATCGTTATCGGCACAAAAGACAGAAAAATGCTTCCTGCCCTTCTGAAAAAGCACATCCAAACGAGAGAAAAGCTCATAAACGTAACCTCATACGAAAAAGAAGATCCCTTTGAGCTTCTGAAATGTGATTCATTTTCAAAAAACACACGGGCATTTCTGAAAATACAGGACGGCTGCAACTGCTTCTGCACATACTGCATAATTCCCTATGCAAGAGGAAGATGCCGTTCCATGACACTCTGCGACCTGCGTGAAACGGTTCGCAGCCTTGTAAATGCAGGACACAGCGAGATCGTTCTGTGCGGAATAAATCTTGCGTTTTACGGAATGGAATGGGGTGGCTCTTTGCTTGAGGCTGTAAAATGTGTCTCGGAAGAAGGTGCGGCGCGCATAAGACTCGGCTCTCTTGAACCGGAACGCATAACAGATGAGCTTCTGGAAGGTCTTGCAAGGATACCCGGCTTCTGTCCTCAGTTTCATCTTTCTCTTCAAAGCGGCTCCGATACGGTGCTGAAACGCATGAACCGCCGCTATACTTCCGCTGAATATGAAGATATATGCCGCCGTGTGAGAAAATATTTTCCGGACTGTGCGCTGACAACAGATATAATGACAGGATTTCCCGGCGAAACAGATGAGGAATTCGCAGAAACCATGGCTTTTGCGGAAAAAATCGGCTTTGCCGTGATCCATGTGTTCCGATATTCCCAAAGACCCGGCACTGCCGCTGCAAAAATGGAAGGACAGGTTCAGGAAAGCGTAAAGACAGAGCGCATGAAGAAACTCCAGCAGATGGGAGAACATTTGCAGGAAGAACACCTCAGAAAGCAGGTGGGAAAAACTGTTCCTGTGCTTTTTGAACGTGAAAAAGGCGACGGTTTCCACACAGGTCATGCACCTGACGGAACTGTAGTAAAAATTCCCGAAAAAAACACAAAAAAAAGTTTGCGTAATTCATTATTTTATGTTACAATAGAAGAGAGCGATGCTGTATGCTGCTTCGGCAGTATAGCCGACAGCAGCTCTGCAAATCAAACATGAAGGAGTATTGCTATGTCTGTTTATCGAATTTATGTAGAAAAAAAACCGGAATTTGCGGTTGAGGCTCAGTCTGTTCTCAGCGACCTGCAAACCGCTTTGCGTGTAAGCGTTACCGGCGTCCGTGTATTCAATCGCTATGATGCGGATAAGCTTACAGAAGAGGCTTTTGAAAAGGCTGTGCCTACTGTTTTTTCCGAGCCTGCTGTTGATACTGTTTATAAAGAACTGCCGAAGCTTTCCGGCAGCCAGCGTATGTTTGCTATGGAATATCTTCCCGGTCAGTTTGACCAGAGAGCCGACAGCTGCGAGCAGTGTATCCAGATACTGCTGCAGGGTGAGAGATGCCGTGTACGTTCCGCACAGATCTATATTATCAGCGGAAATATTACTGATGATGAATTTGAAAAGGTAAAATCCTACCTCATCAACCCTGTGGAACGCCGTGAGGCTTCCATGGAACTGCCTCAGTCACTGGACGCTGATTATGATATTCCCACCACTGTAAAAACTCTGGAAGGATTCATCAACCTGACAGTTGCACAGCTGAATGATTTCATCAAGGAATACGGCCTGGCAATGGATTTAGAGGACATAAAGTTCTGCCAGAAATATTTCCGTGATACAGAAAAGCGTGACCCCACTATCACTGAGATCCGTATGATAGATACCTACTGGTCCGACCACTGCCGTCACACCACATTCCTTACAAATATTGAAAAGGCTGATATTGAAACACCTTACATCAGGGAAACCTATGACGATTATCTGAGAATAAGAAGCGAGCTTGGCAGAGATGCAAAGCCAATTACCCTTATGGATATGGCGACCCTTGCAGTACGCAAGCTGAAGGCTGACGGCAAGCTGAATGACCTTGACGAGAGCGAAGAAATCAATGCTTGTTCTGTAAAGATAAAGGCAGACATTGACGGCAGAGAAGAAGACTGGATCCTCATGTTCAAGAACGAAACTCACAACCACCCTACCGAGATCGAGCCTTTCGGCGGTGCGGCTACCTGTCTGGGCGGTGCTATCCGTGACCCGCTGTCAGGACGTTCCTATGTTTACCAGGCAATGCGTGTTACTGGTGCGGCTAATCCGCTTGTTCCCGTTTCCGATACTATTTCCGGAAAACTGCCCCAGAGAAAGATAACTCAGGGTGCTGCAAACGGCTACAGCTCCTACGGCAACCAGATTGGTCTTGCAACAGGTCATGTATCTGAAGTTTATCATCCGGGCTATATGGCAAAGCGTATGGAGATCGGTGCTGTTCTTGGTGCTGCTCCTGCTGCAAATATTCGCAGAGAAGCACCTGTTCCCGGTGATGTTGTAATTCTTCTCGGCGGCAAGACAGGACGTGACGGATGCGGCGGTGCTACAGGTTCATCAAAATCCCATACAATTGAATCCCTGGAATCCTGCGGTGCAGAAGTTCAGAAGGGTAATGCTCCGGAAGAACGCAAGCTGCAAAGACTTTTCCGCAATCCTTTCGTTACACAGATGATAAAGCGCTGCAATGACTTTGGTGCAGGCGGTGTTTCCGTTGCAATCGGCGAACTGACTGACGGTCTGGATATTGACCTGAATGCTGTTCCCAAGAAGTATGAGGGTCTGGACGGTACTGAAATTGCTATTTCCGAATCTCAGGAGCGTATGGCTGTTGTGGTTTCAGAACATGAGGCTGACAGATTCCTCCGTGAGGCTGCAAAGGAAAACCTTGAGGCTACTATCGTTGCAAAGGTAAAGGCTGACCCAAGACTTACAATGAAGTGGAATGACAACGTTATCGTTGATCTGTCCCGTGAATTCTTAAATTCCAACGGCGCACCCAAGTACACTGATATAGTTATAGAGGCTCCGAAGATCACTCCTGTCAATGCAATGGAAGACTGCGCTGAAAGCTGGAGCGACCTTATGGCAAATCTGAATGTATGCTCACAGAAAGGTCTTGTTGAGAAGTTTGACTCAACTATCGGTGCAGGTACTGTTCTTATGCCCTACGGCGGTGCATATCAGCTTTCTCCGTCACAGGCTATGGCTGCTAAAATCCCAGTACTCAGAGGTGAAACAAATACCTGTTCTCTCATGGGCTGGGGCTTCAATCCGCTTATCAGCGAAAACAGCCCGTATCACGGTGCAATGTGTGCTGTTGTTTCATCTGTTGCAAAGGTAGTTGCGGCAGGCGGCAGCTGGCATCACTGCTGGCTCACATTCCAGGAATATTTCGAGAGAACACAGAATACACCTTCACGCTGGGGCAAGCCTATGGCGGCTCTCCTTGGTGCATTCAAGGCACAGCTTGAACTGTCCTGCGGCTCTATCGGCGGCAAGGACTCCATGTCAGGTACATTTGAAAATATCGACGTACCGCCTACACTGGTTTCATTTGCTGTTTCAACTGCAAAGGCTGACAAGGTTGTTTCCACTGAATTCAAGAAGACAGGCAGCACAGTTATCCAGATTCGTCCAAAGTATGACGAAAACGGTCTGCCGGTATTCGACAGCATAAGAGAATGCTTTGACAAGGCTGAAAAGATAATCGCAGATGGAAGAGCTGCTGCAATCTGGGCAGTTGATTTCGGCGGCGTAGCTGAGGGTATTGCTAAAATGGCATTCGGCAACAAGATAGGCTTTGCATTCTCAAAGAAACTTTCAGCAGAGGAACTTTTCCAGCCCTGCGCAGGTGCATTCATCATTGAACTTAACGGCGCAGCACAGGAGGGCGAAGAGGTTATCGGTACAACCACAGAGGCAAAGACAATTGCTGCTCCTGATTATACACTCAGCCTTGAAGAGCTTATCAGTGTATGGGAAAAGAAGCTTGAGCCTGTATTCCCGTGCCGTATAAAGACAACAACTGAAACTCCTGCGGCTTATTCCTACAAGCGTACAGAAACTCTTACAGCAGGCATCAAGGAAGCACGTCCACGTGTACTTATCCCTGTATTCCCGGGTACAAACTGCGAATATGATACAGCAAGAATATTTGAACGTGCAGGAGCAAGGGCAGAGGTATTCGTTATAAAGAACCTTTCCGCAGCAGCTATTGAGGAGTCTGTTGACACATTCGCAATGCTTATCAAAAACTCACAGATCATTATGATTCCCGGCGGATTCAGCGGCGGCGATGAGCCTGACGGCAGCGGCAAGTTCATTACAGCATTCTTCCGCAATCCGAAGATAAAGGACGCTGTACACAATCTTCTCCAGAACCGTGACGGTCTTATGCTTGGTATATGCAACGGTTTCCAGGCACTTATAAAACTGGGTCTTGTGCCTTACGGCGAAATAGTTGACATGGAGAATGATTCTCCTACACTGACATTCAACACAATTGCACGTCACCAGTCAATGCTTGTAAATACAAGAATTGCTTCCAACAAGTCACCATGGCTCTACGGCTGTGAGGTGGGAGATGTTCACACAGTGGCTATTTCCCACGGTGAAGGACGCTTTGTAGCTCCACAGGCGCTTATTGACAAGCTGGCTGCAAATGGTCAGATCGCAACACAGTATGTTGATCTCAGCGGCAATCCCACAATGGATATTCACTACAATCCCAATACTTCCATGGCTGCTATTGAGGGTATCACATCACCTGACGGCAGAGTATTTGGTAAAATGGGACACAGCGAGCGTATCGGCAAGAATCTTTACAGAAACGTTCCCGGTGAAAAGGATCAGAGAATATTCCAGAGCGGCGTAGATTACTTCAAGTGATAAGTGAATAATTAAAGTTTGTATCACAAAGCGCACAATCAATAAAAGTTTTTTGGTCCAGCAATTTTTCAAAAATGCTGGTCGCCCTCCGCAGA
>JBJERG010000138.1:0-5886 GCA_051882155.1 Ruminococcus sp. | reverse complement strand
CTCTGCATTTCGTCTGTTCTGGAAAGCTCACGGCTTGCGTAGGCAAGGGTATCCGCAAGATCGTCGACCTCTGCACATCCGCCGCCTGAAAATTGTACCGTATAATCGCCCTGAGCCAGCCTTTGTGCCGAGATATTGAGCTTTTTGATAGGTCCGCCTAAATTCTCAGCAGCATATGCGGAAAGAATAACTCCCGATATTACCAGCAGTACCATAATAAATATGGTTATATTCTGCATGATCTGACGTGACGCTTCAACCGGCACAAGTCTTGCATTTGTAATAAGATATCCTGCAATACCGCCTTTTTTGTTGTAAAGCGGACAGCCGTATATAAGCATTTCGCTCTGCATGGTATCATTGTAAATCTTCCTGCAGATTTCACCTGTCTTGCTTTCTCTCAGCTCCATGAAGTAGAAGTATACATCATTGCTGCCGTTGTGAAGCATACAGTTGCCGCTGAACATACATTCGTATTTGACCTCGGCGCCGTTCTTGTCAAGAATTTCTATGCACATATCATTCCGTACAGCAGAGTCCAGCAGACAGTTTGAAAAGTTTTCGGTATGATAGGCAGACGCCAGTTTTTTTGTTGCGCCTGAAACAGAGGATACCTTCATTATTTCGTAGAAGGGACCCAGCAGCAGTATCTGAAATGTCCACATCAGTATAAAGACTATACATACGAGCATCATGAAGAAAAGCCATATCTTCACACGGATCGTAAGATTTTTGGTGAATTGCAGCTTATTGAACTTCAGCATCGAATTTATAGCCCATTCCTCTCAGTGTAACGATGAATTTTCTATATACTCCAAGACTTCCACGGAGCATTTTGATATGGGTATCAACAGTTCTGTCATCTCCGAAGAAATCATAGCCCCATACCTCCTCCAGCAGCTTATCTCTTGTAAGAGCAAGGCCCTTGTTTTTTACAAGGTAGAACAGCAGGTCATATTCCTTTGGCGTCATGGAGACTCTCTGACCGTCCACATATACCTCACGTCCTGCAAGATCTATCTCCAGGCCTTCAAACTGCATTTTCTGGGAATTCTGCTCCGGAGGTGCAGCGGTATTGTGGCGGTTTATGACGGCACGGACTCTTGCCATGAGTTCCTTTGGTGAAAAAGGCTTTACCACATAGTCGTCAATACCTATCTCAAAGCCGAATAGCTTGTCATATTCCTCACCACGGGCAGAAAGCATTATAACAGGAGTGGATTTTTTCTTTCTGATTTCCTTGACTGCGGAAAATCCGTCCAGTCTTGGCATCATAACATCCATTATGATAAGGTCAAAATCCTTTTCACGGCAAAGATTAACTGCCTCCATGCCGTTTTCGGCTTCTGTAACCTCATATTCCTCAAATTCGGCATATTCACGCACAACGTTTCTGATATTAGCCTCATCGTCAACAACAAGCAGATGATACATATTATCGCTCCTTTCTCTGTATTGCCTATAGTTTAATTGTACCATTTTTACAGCAGGATTGCAATAGCTCTCTCCAAATTATCCTGAACCTTTCACTTTTTTTACGCAAATTTCTCATCTGTCTGTTATAAGAGGTTTATTTTCTGTTGTAGAAAATGTACAAATTACTGCTTTTTTTATCCCAAAATGTAATAATTCACAGTTTTCAATTGACAATATGCGGTGATGTGTGGTAAAATACTATTATATGTATACGTTTGTGTTACATACACTGGCAGGAGGTATTCCCATGAAGTTTTCTGACGGACTGTGGCTTGACAGAAGCAGCTATGATGTCAGCTATGCTGTTCAGGCATACGATACTGTAACAAGCGATAATTCCATTACAGTCTTTGCAGTGCCGGGAAAAATCTGGCACCGTGCAATGACCCTTGGCGGAGTGTGTCTGGAAATTACATATACTTCCACAGCGTCGGATGTCATAAAGGTGAATATTCGTCACCATAAGGGCAGCGTATACAGAAGACCTTGCTTTGAGCTTAATGAGGATAAGGGATACCGACCTCTGATAACTCAGGGCGACGGATTTATAGAAATGAAAAGCGGTGAAACTGTTCTCAGAATAAAGCAGGGCGAAGACTGGGACGTGTCCTTTTCCAGAAACGGGAAACGTCTTACAGGAAGCTCCTTCCACTGTACCTCCTATATAAAAGAAAATAGTTTTCATGCTGAGATGCGTCACCGGCTTCATGAGAATGACAGATTCTTTAACGTTCCTGAAAATAAGGGAACCAGCTATATACGTGAGCAGCTTACCCTCGACGCAGGAGAATGCGTGTACGGCTTCGGCGAAAAGTTCACATCCTTTGTCAAGAACGGTCAGACCGTGGAAATGTGGAATTCAGACGGCGGCACAAGCTCTGACCAGAGCTACAAGTGCATACCTTTTTATATAACGTCAAAGGGCTACGGCGTGTTTGTGGCCAGTCCCGGAAACGTTTCCTTTGAGGTGGGTTCAGATACGGTGAACAAGGTTTCATTCACACTGCCGGGTGAAGAGCTTGAGTATTTCTTCATCGGCGGAGAAAACCTTCATGAGGTTCTGAAAAATTATACGGATCTTACGGGAAAACCCGCACTTCCGCCGGCAAAAACCTTCGGACTGTGGCTCTCAACCTCATTTACCACGGATTACAATGAGGAAACTGTTTTTTCATTTATAGACGGTATGGAAAACCGGGGTATTCCTCTTGAAATGTTCCACTTTGACTGCTTCTGGATGAAGGAATTTCACTGGACAGACTTTGAATGGGACAAAAGACAGTTCCCGGAACCTGAAGCAATGCTTTCAAGGCTCAGAAAAAGAGGCATTGGCGTATGCTGCTGGATAAATCCCTATATTGCGCAGTGCTCCTGCCTTTTTGATGAGGGCGTCCGAAAGGGATTCTTTGTAAAAAATAAGGACGGCAGCATTTTTCAGACGGATCTCTGGCAGCCGGGCATGGCGATAGTTGATTTTACAAATCCCGGTGCCTGCAAATGGTTTTCAGATAAAGTCAGAAGGCTTCTTGAAACAGGAGTGGATTCCATAAAAACAGACTTCGGCGAAAGAATACCGGCAGATGCAGTCTTTTCAAGCGGAGAAGATCCTGCTTTTTTACATAATTATTATTCTTATCTGTATAATAAGACAGTATTCGAAACCATAAAGGGCTTTTACGGTGAGAATAATGCCTGCCTTTTTGCAAGAAGCGCCACCGCCGGCTGTCAGAAGTTTCCGGTACACTGGGGCGGTGACTGTTCAGGTGAATTTTCATCTATGGCAGAAACCCTGCGTGGAGGCTTGTCCCTTTGTTCGTCAGGCTTCGGCTTTTTCAGCCATGATATCGGCGGCTTTGAAAAATCCTCTTCCGCTGCCGTATATAAACGCTGGTGCGCCTTCGGACTTATGTCCACCCACAGCCGTCTTCATGGCTCCGACTCCTACAGAGTGCCCTGGACATATGACGATGAAGCTGTCGATGTGCTGAGATTTTTCACAAGGCTGAAGGGAAGGCTCATGCCCTATCTTTTTGCACAGGCTGTCAAAACCTCGGAAACAGGCATTCCTCTCATGCGCCCGATGATTATGGATTTTACGGAGGATATTGCCTGCCGGTATCTTGATCAGCAGTATATGCTGGGAGATGATCTTCTGTGTGCCCCTGTATTCAATGAGGAAGGCACCGCTGATTTTTATTTGCCAAAGGGCAGCTGGTATGATATAATTACAGGCAGAACATATGAAGGCGGCAGGTACCATTCAGTGAAATGCAGCTTTATGGAAATGCCTGTCCTTGCAAGACCCGGTTCAATTATACCAATGGGAGATTTTAAGGATAAATTTGAGTATGACTATGCAGAGGGTACGGACTTCCTTATATGCAGCCTTGCTGAGGGACAATGTGCCGGTGCAGAAGTTTACGATATAAAAGCAAAGCATATAATGACTCTTTCGGCAGAACGCAGAAATGACAGGATTTATGTCACAGCTTCACGGTCAGACAAACATATCACCGTATCGCTTGCAGGTACTGATAAAAAGGTGACAGTGAAGAACGGCGAAGCGGTGATAATGCTTTGATTTAAAATTCAAGTCAAGGGAGGGATAAAGCTATGCCTAAAAAGGATAAACAGATAGATTATATCTGGAGTGACAAGAAGCGAACCATTTTCGGACTGCCGATTTCGTTCACCAGATATTATCTTACGGAGAACAGGCTGATCACACGTGAGGGATTTCTGAATGTAAAAGAGGATGAGCTGGAGCTTTACCGTATAGTGGATAAAAGTCTCAGCCGCAGTATCTGTCAGCGAATATTCGGCTGCGGTACCATCACTTTATTCTGCAAGGACGCAGATACTCCCGAGAAACAAATTGTTTCAGTCAAATGTCCTCGTGAGGTTTCTGATCTCATAGGTTCATATGTCAGCCAGTACCGTGACCGCTACTCTATCCGGGGCAGGGATATGATAGGCTCAGCCGGCGACGGTGATGAGGGCTGCGACCATGATAATTAGGCGCAGACAGAGATTATATTATTAAAAGACGCATGGAGGTGTCAGATGCAGCGTAAAAAGTCAAGCGCTGCACACGGATTCGATACAGATAGATAAAGGAGATCCTAAACATGCTTTCATTTATTACGGAAAAACAAACTGTCTGGGAGGTTCTTCAGACAGAAACACGTCCGATTTTTATTTATGGCATGGGCGACGGTGCGGAGAAAATTATGCGAGTGTTCAGAGAGAAAAATATTCCTCTGGCAGGCATCTTCGCCAGTGATGATTTTGTAAGAGGCCATTCTTTTGCAGGCTACAAGGTTCGGAAGCTTTCCGAAATCGAAGAACAGGTTGAAGATTTTGTTATTGTACTTGCTTTTGCTGCAGGTTATCAGTCTTTGGTGGACAAGCTGCTTGAAATTGCAGAGCGTCATACTCTGCTGGTGCCGGATGTTCCGGTGGCAGGCGGGGGCTTGTTTACCTATGAATACTGCCTTGAACACGCAGATGAAATTGAGCAGGTTTACAATATGCTGGCAGACCCATTTTCACAAAAGGTCTACGCCAATATTATCAACTTCAAGATAAGCGGCAAAATTCCTTATCTTATGGAGGTCACTACTCCAAAGGAGGATATTTACCGGAATATCATTAAAATTACCCAGAATGAAACCTACGTTGATTTAGGCGCATATAACGGTGATACTATTGAAGAGGTGCTGTCCTTTACAAAAGGCAAATATGTCCGTATGTACGGAGTTGAGCCCGACAGGAAAAACTTCAAGAAGCTCCGGAAATGCACTGCTGAAATGCCCTATGTAAGCATCTACAATGCGGTGGCATGGTGCAGTGATACGGAAGTGCCATTTTCAACGAAGGCCGGCAGACAGTCGGCTGTTTCCGCACTGGGACAGGCTGTGACGGCACGTTCGGTTGACAGTATACTTGAGGGCAAGCCTGCAACCATAATCAAAATGGATGTGGAGGGCTGTGAACGTGAAGCGCTGTGGGGCGCAGCACAGACCATTGCCAGGTATTCACCAAGGCTCATGGTGTCACTCTACCACAGAAATGAGGATATTTTCACATTGCCGCTGCTTATAAAAGCGCTTAATCCTCATTATGACATCTATATCCGTCATCAGCTGTATATTCCCGCATGGGAAACAAATCTTTACGCTGTTCCCCGGAAGAGGTAAACCCGTTTATTCATAGTGATGAGCTGCTGCCGCCTGTACAGGGTGCAGCGGCTTTTTTTATTATAATATTGCTGTTGTTTAAAACATTTGTGCAGAATTAACAAAAAAAAACGAATCTTATTTAGCAGGAATATGTATTGTTTTTTGTTTAATGTTGTTGTATAATATAACTGTAAGCTTTTTACGTAAAATTATTATTTACAAGGAGGAA
>JBJERG010000137.1:0-29415 GCA_051882155.1 Ruminococcus sp. | reverse complement strand
AAACAGGTATGCCAATGATTTCCAGAATGGTAACTGTTGACGGAGATGTGATCGGAAAGAAGTGCAATGTCATTGTTCCTGTGGGTACTCCTGTGGCAGATGTTCTGAAATTTGCTGAATGCGACTTTGACCATGCAGAAAGACTTCTCTACGGCGGTCCTATGATGGGCATGAGCATTCGTGAGATAAATGACCCTGTGCTGAAAGCGAATAATGCTATACTTGCATTCAAGAGATTTCCCCAGAAAGAGGCGTCACCAAAGCCTTCAGCCTGCATTCACTGCGGCAGCTGTATAAGAGCCTGTCCCTTCCACCTTATGCCCCCAGATATTGCACGGGCATATTCTCAGAAGAACATAGAGGAGCTTGAAAAGCTGAAAGTAAATCTCTGCATGAACTGCGGCTGCTGTACCTATGTATGTCCTGCCAAAAGACCTGTTGCAGAAACAAATCAGTTTGCAAAGGCGCTTGTAATGGCTCAGAGCAAAAAGTGATTGGAGATGAAAGATTATGAATATACTTACTGTTAAACCTTCGCCCCACATAAGAAGCGGCATTACAACTCAGAAGATAATGCTTGCAGTTGTGGCTGCGCTTGTGCCTGCAATTGCGGCAGGAACTATAGTATTCGGTCCAAGGGCGTTATTTTTGGTGGTATTCTGCGCACTGGTCAGCATGATGACAGAGGTGGTATGCCGTGCCCTTATGAAAAAAGAGGGTACTGTTGCAGACGGCAGTGCAATGCTTACAGGCGTACTCCTTGCGCTGAATCTTCCTGTTACACTGCCATTGTGGCAGGCGGCTGTGGGATGTATATTTGCAATAGCCGTTGTAAAACAGCTTTTCGGCGGTCTTGGCTGCAACTTTGCAAACCCTGCAATAACAGGACGCATCTTCCTGCTTTTGTCAGTGGGAAGTGATATGACCTCATGGGTAAAGCCTTTCTACTACAAGGAACTTCCTGTGTGGGGTCTGTTTGAAACATCGGGAAGCAATGCTCTTGACGGACTGACAGGTGCTACTCCGCTTGCGTCAGGTGACGCAGGTTTGTGTGAACTTTTCCTGGGAAATGTTGGCGGCTCTATCGGTGAAACATCTGCCCTTGCACTGCTTATAGGCGGAATATTCCTTATCATCACAAAAATTATTTCACCTACCACGCCTTTTGCATATCTCGGCTCTCTGGCAGTTCTTACGCTTGCAAAGGTGCTTTTAACAGGCGGTGACATGACAGAAGTTCCCTATGCACTTTTAAGCGGCGGCGTGATTCTGGGTGCATTCTTCATGGCTACCGACTATGTAACAACACCCATTACGGAAAAGGGCAAGCTTATTTTCGGAATAGGCTGCGGAATACTTACATTTGTCATAAGAGAATTTGCAAGTATGCCCGAGGGCTGCTCATTCTCAATACTGCTTATGAATCTGCTGACGCCTTACATTGACAGATTCACAAAGACCAATCCCATTGGTGCCAAAAAAGCTGAAAAGGAGGCTGCGTGATATGAAACTTAAAAACATAATGCCTCCTGTTGTCCTTGCACTTGTATGTGCCGTATGCTGCGGTGCTCTGGCATTTGTAAACAGCATAACGAAAGACAAAATAGCAGCTGCGGAAACTGCCGCTGTGCAGGAAAGCCTTTCAGTACTTCCGGATGCAGGTACATTTGAAGAGATAACAGACTTCACATCACCAGAAATGGAAAAGGTTAAAGTCACAGGTCTTTACAGAGATGAACTCATGCAGACAGCTGTTCTCGTTACGGCTGACGGCTACAATAAAGGCGGCATTCAGGCTGTTGTGGGTATTGACAAAGAGGGTGCAGTAACAGGCATTGCCTTTGTATCTGTAACGGAAACTCCCGGTCTTGGCACAAAAGTACAGACAAATCCCGAACTTCTGGCTGACAATCTCACAGGTCTTAAAAATGCCGGAGAGGTTGATTCCTGTGACGGCATAACAGGTGCCACATTCTCCTCAAAGGGTCTTAAAAATGCAGTTAAATGCGCTCTTGAAACCTTTGAACTCAACAAGGAGGCGATTCTGAAATGAGTAACTTAAACACACTAACAAAGGGAATTCTGAAAGAAAATCCCGTATTCGTATCACTTCTGGGAATGTGTCCCACCCTTGCGGTAACAACAGGTGCATTCAACGGAATAGGCATGGGACTTTCCACAACATTTGTTCTCATCTGTTCCAATCTGGTTATATGTCTGCTCAGAAAGGCAATTCCCGCCCAGGTGAAACTGCCCTGCTATATCGTTATCATTGCGACCTTTGTTACCCTTATACAGTTTCTTCTCCACGGCTTTGTGCCTGCCCTTTATACAAGCCTTGGAGCATTCCTTGAACTTATCACTGTAAACTGTATAATTCTCGGCAGAGCAGAAATGTTTGCAAGCAAGAATAAGCCTTTTGCTTCTGTGCTTGACGGCGTTGGAATGGGTCTTGGCTTTACGCTGGCACTCTTCCTTATGGGAAGTGTACGTGAAATATTCGGCTCCGGCACATGGTTCGGTCTTGAAGTGCCGGGTATGACAGGTCACACAATGTCCCTGTTCGTAATGCCGGCAGGAGGATTCTTCGTACTGGGAATACTCATTGCAGTTGTGGCTAAACTTTCAAACCGCAAGCCGCCGAAGAAACTGGGCTGTGCAGGCTGTCCCAATGCTGCGGTATGCAGTGCAAAATGTGAGGAGGCAGAGGCATGAATACACTTATAGGAATTATTATTGCGGCAGTTCTGACAAACAACTTCGTGCTGTCAAAATTCTACGGCTGCTGTCCGTTTCTGGGCGTATCAAAAAAGATAGATTCCAGTATCGGCATGGGTGCTGCTGTTATATTCGTAATGATATGTGCATCACTGGTTACATATCCCATATATTACTTCCTGCTTGAACCTCTGGAGCTTACATATCTCCGTACAGTTGCATTTATTCTGGTAATTGCTGTATTTGTACAGCTCCTTGAAATCGTTATAAAAAAGGTTATGCCGCCCCTTTACAAAACTCTCGGCGTTTATCTTCCTCTCATCACAACGAACTGTGCGGTTTTAGGCGTTACCATAATGAACATTGACGAAAGCTACACTTTCCTTGAATCCATGGTAAATGCTGCGTTTTCCGGAATAGGCTTTGCACTGGCAATGGTGATATTCTCAGGTGTGCGTTCAAGAGTTGACGATTCCGAAAGCGAAACACCTGAAATGTTCAGAGGAATTCCTGCAACTCTCGTTGCGGCGGCTATCGTTTCAATGAGCTTTTTAGGCTTTGGCGGACTGGGTCAGTAAGGAGGCAGAAAATATGGAAAGCTATATTTACCCGATACTTATTTTTATTGTAATGGGTCTTGTTTTCGGTGTACTGCTGACAGTGCTGTCAAAGGTGTTTGCCGTAAAGGTTGACCCTCGAACCGAACAGATTACAGAAGCCCTTCCCGGTGCAAACTGCGGCGGCTGCGGATTTGCAGGCTGTGCTGACTATGCAGACGCTATTGTAACAAAGGGCGCTCCTTTGAATCTCTGTGCTCCCGGCGGTGCCGGTGCGGCATCTTCAATTGGTAAGATAATGGGTGCAGATGTTGCGGCAGGTGACAAGAAGGTCCCTGTGCTTCACTGTAACGGCAGCTGCGAGGCAAATGCACGTTCATTCAACTTTGAGGGAGTACAGACCTGCGCATCTGCAAAGCGTTTCTACGGCGGTACAGGCTCATGTATGCACGGCTGTCTGGGTTTTGGAGATTGTGCGGCTGTTTGTCCCAATGGCTGTATAAGCATAAAAAATGGCATTGCCGCCATATGCACGGAAGAATGTATCTCCTGCGGCAAATGTGCCAAAACCTGCCCCAATGGTCTTATTGAACTTCGCAGCGTGAAGAAGAAAGTTGACGTTCTCTGTTCATCAAAGGACATGGGTGCGGCGGCTGTAAAGGCTTGTAAAAATTCCTGCATAGGCTGCGGAAAATGCGTTAAGGTATGCAGACTTGCGGCTATTGAGGTAAAGGATTTCCACGCAGTTATAGATTATGAAAAGTGCGTATCCTGCGGACTCTGTGCAAAGGAATGTCCGAGAGGATGTATTGTGAATCTGAGAAAGCCTGTTGTAAAGGCAGAAGTCACAGCTGAATAAATTCTATCTAATAAAATCTATTGCTTTTCCTCTCCTTCGGGAGAGGATTTTTTGTTAAAAGACAAAATCTTTTTTCTGAAATGTGTAACCTTTCTTCTCCTGCAGGCGATATGTTAAGTGAAAGGAGGTAATCGCCATGAATGAAGAACAGCTCATCCATCAGCTGAAGGCACAGAAGCCCGATGCACTTCGCAGACTCATATCAGCATACCAGGGATATGTCTGCGCTATTATACACAATATAGGAAGACACATTATTACCGGGAACGACGCCGAAGAAATTGCCGCTGATGTTTTTCTTGCAGTATGGCAGACAGCTGATAAAATACAGACGGGAAAGCTGAGGTCATACCTTGCTGCCGTTGCAAGAAATAAAACGAAAAGCCGCCTGCGAAGTCTGCATGAATCTGTCCCTCTTGAGGATGATATTATAATTGATACATCTGATCTTGAAGCTGATGTTGAACACACGCTTCTTGCAGAGGTACTGAGGGATACAATAGAATCACTCCCGCAACAGGACAGCGAAGTGCTGATACGCTTTTATTACTATTATCAGCGCACTGCAGAAATAGCTGATGAGATGAACCTTACTGCCGATGCCGTAAAAGTACGTCTGCACCGTGCAAGAAAGAAACTTAAACAATTGCTTGTGGAAAGAGGGTATACTTATGAAACGTGATTTCTATGATATTTTTGATCATCTCGGAGAAGATTTTGAAGATCTTCCGGAACTTAAAAGAGAAAAGTCTGACGCAAAGTCACTCACTGACAGGGTTTTTGAAAAGGCTGACATTCACCCTGTTCAGAGAAAAACCAGACCATACCGCCTTATAGCCATTGCCGCCGTCATTGCTATGTTTGCAGGAGGAACCCTTACAGCCGCAGCAGTTTCGGGAAAAATGGAGGAATTCTTCAGCTCTGTATCAAAGGCAGAGATCAGTGATGCTTCACCGGAGGAAAGTCTGCCTGCCGTGAATGCGGATCTTCCCGAAGCTGTTTCTGAAATGGAAAGATTCTATTCCTGTCCCGATGTTTCATTTACCCCATCAGATTCGGGAACTGTTGAACTTCTGGGTCTTTACAACGACAGCAGCACCATGATGATAAGCTTCAGACTTACAGTAACTGAGGGAACATCTCCCGTAAATGACGGGTATATGCTGCCCTATTTCTCACTTACTCTACCGGACGGTACTGAAAAACAGCTCAGCCAGAGCGGTTATCTGTCAGAGCCTCTCGTAAAAAGCGGCACTGAAGAAAATGTATATTACATGACATATTATCTTACAGACCCGGAGATTTCAGGTGCTGTTCTGCATACGGAGTTTGCAGGGGCATATACCATGGAACAGGCACAGAACGTGCAGAAAAAGCTTGTGGCACTTGATAATGAGCTTTGCCAGAAGTATTTCACGGAGGATATGAGTATAGGTCAGTGGAAAAAATTCCAGAATGAAAACGGTTTTGAGGAATTAAGGGAAAAAACACGCAGAGAAGCATTTGAAGAGGAAACACCGGTGCTTTCAGGAAACTGGCAGGGTGATATTCAGCTGCCCTCTGCAAATAGCGAGCCTTTTGTCATAGAAACAGAGAGAAACACATACATTCTGGACGAACTGTCAATGCTGGTTTCATACGATTCTGACGAAGACAAATATTCAGATGAAACAGCTCCTTCCATGGAAACATATCTTGGCAGTGCTGTGTATCTGAGTGACGGTACTGTTTTTATAAACGAACCTGTTCTCAGAAGCAAAACAGATATATCAGACAGTGCAAGAGATTTTGCATTCAGGTATGGTGCGTCT
Source organism: Ruminococcus sp. (assembly GCA_051882155.1). Classification (GTDB taxonomy): domain Bacteria; phylum Bacillota; class Clostridia; order Oscillospirales; family Ruminococcaceae; genus Ruminococcus_C. The sequence continues at coordinate 23,470 of JBJERG010000137.1, read as the reverse complement.
TTTGCGGACAGCACTGGCTGTGACGGTGAGATAAACTGTTTCAGCCGTCCTGTACAGCAAAGCGAGATAGAAAAGATAACAGAATTCAGAAGCTTTTATGATGAAAACGGAGAAGAGCATATCACTGAAACACTGATATACAGCAAATAAGATACTGTTCTGAAAAATAAAAACGGTGCATCTCCGTAATGGCAGATGCACCGTTTTTCTGTAATAATGTTACGCCTTGCAGAGCTTGTTTACCTCTTCAAACTCCTGGGTAATTTCAGCCTCAGGCTTCTTTGTCAGAAGTGATACTGCAATGATTGCTATAAGTCCCACTATGAATGCAGGCAGCAGCTCATAAACATTCAGGAAGCCAAGACCCCAGTCTGCACAACTCGGAGCAATGAGATACTTCCATACAAATACCATTACGCCGCCGGATACCATGCCTGCCAGTGCGCCCCATTTGTTTGATCTCTTCCAGAAGAGGGCTGTCAGAACAACAGGACCGAAAGTGGCACCAAAGCCTGCCCATGCAAAGGATACTATAGCGAATACTGAGCTTTCCTGATCCCATGCCAGAACAACGCCCAGAATTGCAATTACCACAAGTACTCCTCTTGCAACCAGCATTGACGCACGGTCGGAAATCTTCATCCTGAACACGCCCTTGAGAATGTTCTCAGACATACCGGAGGAGGCTGTGAGAAGCTGTGAATCCGCAGTGGACATTGTACTTGCCAGAATGCCTGCCAGAACCAGACCTGCAACAATTGCTGCCAGCAGTCCGTGCTGATTCAGAAGCTGTGCAAGCTTTATTATAATTCTCTCTGCCTGGTCACTGGTAGTTATTGCGTCAACAGAACCGTTTGCCGCAGCAGCATTGCCCACAATACCAATAAATACTGCTATTGCCATGGAAATTACTACCCATACAGAGGCAATGCGGCGTGAGGTCTTTATCTTTTTGCTGTCCTCGATAGCCATGAATCTCAGCAGAACATGAGGCATTCCGAAGTAGCCAAGGCCCCATGCCAGTGTGGATATAATTGTAAGGAATGAATAGGGATTCGCTGTGCCGGAAGCTGTATCATGTGACAGGGTGAGTGAAAGATAACCCGGAAGCTCCTTTGCATTTTCAATAACTGCGTCAAATCCGCCTGCTGTATTGACGCCGAACAGCACAATTACAATAAGCGCAAGGGTCATTACAATGCTCTGGATAAGGTCTGTTGTACTTGCTGCAAGGAATCCGCCGATACTTGTATAGAGAATGATTACAGCGGCACTGATTATCATTGCAATGTGATAGTCAATGTCAAAAAGTGAATTGAAAAGCTTTCCGCAGGCTGCAAATCCTGAGGCTGTATAAGGCACGAAGAATACAAGTATAATTACTGCAGCTATTCCCAGAAGAGCATTGCTCCTGTCACGGTAACGGTTACGGAAGAAGTCCGGAAGTGTGATAGCGTCGCACTTCTGAGTATATGTTCTCAGACGCTTTGCCACGATAAGCCAGTTGATGTATGTACCGGCAGCAAGACCGATTGCCGTCCAGCTTGCCTCTGCTGTACCGCAGAGAAGGGCAACGCCCGGCAGTCCCATAAGCAGCCAGCTGCTCATGTCAGAAGCCTCTGCACTCATTGCTGTAACCAAAGGTCCCAGCTTTCTGCCGCCGAGATAAAAATCTCCTACGCTGTTGTTTTTCTTTGAGAAGAGAATGCCTATCACAACCATTCCGACAAGATATACTGCAATGGTTATGAGCATTGTAATGTCATTTCCGCTCATTTTTCAATACTCCTTATATTTTATTTGCCCTGTTCCTTTTTCCACTGAAGAAATTCTTCATATGTTCCCTGTCTGTCAAGGCAGCCATCAGGTGTGATCTCAATTATTCTGTCCGCAACTGTCTGCAGTATCTCATGGTCATGGGAAGACAGCAGAACTACGCCCTTGAAGCTCATAAGTCCGTTATTTACAGCTGTAATGCTTTCAAGATCAAGGTGATTTGTAGGTCTGTCCAGAAGCAGAACATTTGAATGGAAAAGCATCATTCGTGAGAACATACAGCGAACCTTTTCACCGCCGGAGAGAACCTTTACAGGCTTGTATACATCATCTCCGGAGAAGAGCATTCTGCCTAAAAATCCACGGAGAAATGTGTCTGTAATGTCATTTTCCGAATACTGGCGTATCCAGTCGAGTATAGACAGATCGCAGTCATTGAAGAATGCGGAATTATCCACAGGGAAATATGACCTTGAAGTGGATACGCCCCATTTCACGCTGCCTGAATCCGGCTCTTCCTCCTCCATGAGAATTTTGAAAAGCATAGTGATAGCCTGTTCGCTTTCGCCTATGAATGCAACCTTGTCGGTTCTGCTGAGAGTAAAGCTTACATTGTCAAGGAGCTTTACGCCGTCCACCGTCTTGCAGAGGTCCGTTACCTGGAGAACGTCCTTGCCAAGCTCTCTGTCCATATCAAAGCCTATAAAGGGATAACGTCTGCTTGAAGCAGGCATTTCCTCAACAGCAAGATTGTCAAGGAGCTTTCTTCTGGAGGTAGCCTGTCTGGATTTGGACTTGTTGGCAGAGAACCTTTCAATAAAGGATTTCAGCTCCTTTATCTTCTCCTCAACTCTCTTGTTCTGCTGTTTTATAAGACGCTGCATCATCTGGCTTGATTCATACCAGAATTCGTAGTTTCCCACATACATTTTGATTTTAGTGTAGTCAATATCAACAGTATGGGTGCAGACATTATTCAGAAAATGTCTGTCATGGGATACAACGATTACCGTGCCGAAATATTCCGACAGGAAATCCTCCAGCCATGCAATAGCGTCAATATCCAGGTGGTTGGTAGGCTCGTCCATGAGGATAATGTCCGGATTTCCGAAAAGTGCCTGTGCAAGGAGAATTTTCACCTTATCATTACCGGAAAGATCCGCCATCTGACAGTACAGCAGATCTTCGGAAAGACCCAGACCCTGTATCAGCTTAGAAACATTTGATTCTGCTTCCCAGCCGTCCATTTCCGCAAATTCCGCTTCAAGTTCGGAAGCCTTAACGCCGTCCTCCTCGGAGAAATCCTCCTTGGCATAGAGGGCGTCCTTTTCCTGCATCACATCATAAAGCCGCTGATTTCCCATTATCACCGTATCCAGAACGGTATATGCGTCATAGGCAAAGTGATCCTGCTTCAGAACGCTCATTCTGAGATTCTTCGGGATAGATACCTCTCCCGTTGTAGGCTTCAGTTCACCGCAGAGAATCTTCAGAAAGGTGGATTTTCCCGCACCATTTGCTCCTATGATTCCGTAGCAGTTTCCCGGGTTGAATTGCAGATCAACATTTTTAAACAGAGTATCACTGCCGAATTGCAGGCTGACATTTGAAACTGTTATCATATATTTTCCTTTCACATTATATTAAACCGCTTAAAAAGCACATTCCTGTATATTATACCACAGACTGAATAAAAATGCAAGGTTTTTCCTGCGTTTTTTCATTTTTCTCTTTAAAGATAAAAAGCTGCCGCAGATTTCATTTCTGCAGCAGCTCTGTTTTTATTCTGTTGGTTCTGTGGTGCCTTCCTGTGTTTCATCATCTGCATATACCGAATCTACACCCAGATATTCCTCCAGCGAAACTCCAAGCTCAGTAATTTCCTTTGCAATATCCCTGCCTACATAGCGGATATGCCAGGGTTCGTATTTATAGCCTGTTATATCCACCTTATCAGCCGCATATCTGATAATAAAACCATACTCAGCACAATGTTCTTCAAGCCACTGCGCCTCAGGAGTCTGTGCAAAGTCGTCAGTTACAGTGTTGACATCTATTGCAAGTCCCGACTGATGCTCTGAATGCCCCGGTCTTGCAGAAAATGTTTCAGCAAGATCCTGGCCGTATAAATACGTATAATTATTAAAAATGGTATTCTGAATGTCGTAGCTGCGGTAGCCGGAAGCAAGATAAATATTCAAACCGTCTGCCGCCGCCGCTGAACAAAGCTCATCGAAGGCTGTTCTTGTTTCCTCAGTGAGATCTCCTGGAGCGTAATCCGCATCAACGCCATAAGTCTTATTGATGATCAGTATTCCGTCAATGTATGTTACTCCATCCTTCTTTTCCATTTTGCGTACAGTACAGCTGACCTGTGCGCTGATTTCAGGGTCAGCCTTTGCCGCTATGGTTATGCTGCATTTCCCTGCGGAAATACCCTTTACAGTACCGTCAGCCGTCACCTCTGCAACAGAAGGATCGCTGCTTTCCCATGTAATATCGTTCTGGTCTGCGATTCCGCTTGTTGTCATGCTTATCTGCAGCGGAACAGCGCCGCCCTCAAGAACTGTAACAGATGTATCCATCGGCGTTATGTTTATAATATTGCAGACTGTTCCGTCACCTGCTGATCCTTCGATCACATTTCCGTCAATATCAGTCTGCATTACAGGCTGATCGCTGACCGGATCCTGTTTTTTTGATTTTACTGAATTAACAATAAGACCCACTGAAAGGCTTAGAACAAATATTGCCGCAAATCCTATAACTATACGTGTTATCTTTGCATTTCTTCTGGCTCTGCGGCGTCTTTCTGCAGCGGATTCCTTTGGAAGCTCAGGATTAAAATATCCCTCTTCCTCGCCGGTTCTCTTTTCGTATTTGCCAGGCTTTCTGATAAGCTCATCCGCTTTCGGCGCTTCATGCACAGAAGGTTCTTCTGTCACCTTTTCATATTTGCCGTGGGGCATCTGGGACGGCTGTGATGACGCCCTTGCGCTTTCTCTTTCAGCTCTGAGCATTGCCTGCGCCTCTGCATTTTTCTGTGCTCTCTCTGCACTATTTACCGCAGCTGCTCTGTTCATATTCAGCTCACCCACAGATTTGCCTGCATTTCTTACCGATTCATGTGCCTGTCCTTCATGACGGAGCATTTCGGTTATTTCCTGCTCTTCCTTTTCCTTTTCAGAATCTACCTCACCAAGTTCCCTCTCAAGAAGCTTCTGAAACTCTTCAAATTCCTTTTCCGACATATTTCTGCTTTCCATAATAGAAAACCTCCGTTTATTCTCATTTCCTCTAAAGAGCTTTCATTCTTTCATTTGTGCATAGTTCGGTATTTTATTATATTATCATATATTCTGCTTCCTGTCCATTAGTTTTTAAAAACAAAAATCAAATATTTGATTAATATACAATGTCCTATTGTGATAAAACTCAAAAACAGAACCACATTTTGTTATAAAGCAACAATTTTTTATGGAAATGTAAGTAAAGTTATTGCAATATTGCAAGGAATATGATATAATAGGTATACAGCATTTATTATACTTTATTAATAGGTACATATAGGGATATATATACCTGTTAAAGAGAAGAGAAAGGGAAAAAGACATGAGAAATTCACACAAGAAAATGGCTTTTCTTACTGCGGCAGTACTGACATTTGGTGCAGTTACCGTTCCGAATGCCGCTGTGGGAATCAAAGCAGGCGCTGCTTCAGAAAGCATTGAAGCACAAATGGAAATCGGTACAATGGGCATTGCCGGAGGCGGCTTTGTATCGGGTATTGTAACCGGAAAAACCACAATGTATGCCCGTACAGACGTTGGCGGTGCATACAAGTACAACTATGATACAGGAAACTGGGATCAGCTTATGGCATTCGTTGATGAAAACGACAGAGGTTTCCTGAGTATTGACGCTATGTGCATTGATCCAACCAACGAGGACAACGTCTATATGCTGGCAGGATGTGCATATTTCAGTGACGCAAGAACTGCTGTGTTCATTTCAAATGACGGTGCAAAGACATTCAAAGAGGTTGATGTTACCGACCTTATCCAGGTTCACGGAAACGGCGACGGCAGACAGTGCGGCGAAGCAATTGCAGTTGATCCTGACAATCCGGATATACTCTATTGCGGCGGTGACGTTGCTGCCGGTGATTCTGCACTTATCATGAGCGAAGACGGCGGCAATACCTGGAAAGCTGTAAAGGGTTACGATGACCTTGGGTTCTATTCAAACTCAATAAAGTGGCCTCTGTGGACAGAGCATATGACACGTGCCATTACAAACGGCGATTATAACACCCAGAATGGTGTATCTTCCATTAAGATAACAGGCGGAAAGGTTTATGTTGCCACTTCCACCACAGGCGTGGCAAATGTTCATGTAGCAGATGTTGGAAGCGATGACTTTGAACCTCTGAGTGCAGATCTTCCTACAGAATATTACCCCACAAGAATCAATCTTGACGCTGACGGCAATCTGCTTATCACCTATATAGGCGGTCTGGCATTCCAGGGTGCGTCAGGCGGTGCATACAAGTACGACCCCAAGACAGGCAAGGTAACAAACATTTCTCCTACTGAAAACGGCTACGGTGCAGTATTCAGTGACCCTGATGACGCAAACAAGCTGGTGGCTACTACCTGCGGTCTGTGGTATTCACAGATGTGGCAGAAATGGAGTGATGAACAAGGTCCTGCATGGGGCGACAGATTCTTCAAATCCACTGACGGCGGCGCTACATGGACAAGCATGACTCCCGGCAATGAAACAAGCTGGGGCGGTCCTCTGGAAGCTGAATATCTCCAGGACGGCGGCAGACCATGGATCCGTAACAAGGCTATCCACTGGACAGGTGCAATCGTTCTTGACCCGAAGGATAATAACAGGATCCTTGTTACTTCCGGTAACGGCGTATTTGCCTGCGACAATACATGGGATACCTGCCCCCAGTTCTATTTTGAGGCTGACGGCATTGAGGAAGTTGTTTCTCTGGATATGGTAAGCATACCCGGCGGCAATCCTTATTCTGCTATCGGTGACTATGACGGCTTTGAGCATACCGACAAGGTAAATTCCATTCAGCATCAGCCGAACATGGGCAGCACAAGCTGTATCGCATACTGCCCGTCAAATCCCAAGGTAATGGTCCGTGCTGCTCAGAATGACAATAAAACATATTACACACTGGACGGCGGTGATAGCTGGATAGAAATGAAAGGAACCAGCGGCGGCGGCAAGGCTGCAATTACCGAACTGGCAGATGGTACCTACCGTATTTTCCGTACAGGCAATGGCAGCGGCTCATATACTGACGATTTCGGCGAAACATGGACAAACTGCTCAGGTATCGACGGCACAAAGGAGCTTTACTTCAAGGTTGATGACAACGATCCCAAGTATGTTTACGGATATACCGCAAAATATAATGACTACTGGTTCTATGACACCAGCAAGAAGGAGCCTACATTTGAGGATTCTCACTATGTATTCATGGTAAGTGACGACTACGGCGCAACATTTACCACACAGGACGTTTGCAAGTATGATATGTGCGACGTTGCAAACAGAATCGGCTATCTCGGTGAAGGTGAAATGTTCCTGGGTGCAGGCTGGAATGGTGCATACCATGTAACAGACCACGGCAAGAGCATTGAAAAGATAGACGGCGTATTCTACTGCAAGACCGTAGGCTACGGCGCTCCTGAAAAGGAGGGCGGCGTTAATACTCTGTATATGTATGGTCAGCCCACTGAAGAAGATGTACAGGGCGTTTACCGTTCAACAGACGCCGGTAAGACATGGGTTGCTATCAATACCCAGAAACTTTACGGCGGCACAGGAAACGGCAACTACCTGGTTGGTGATATGAATACCTTCGGTACTGTTTATATGTCTACAGTAGGCTGCGGTATCGTTTATATGTCACTGGGCGGCGACACACCTGTTAATCCCGGCACAACTACAACAACTTCCACAACAACAACTACTACAACTACAACTACCACAGACAGCGGGAGTTCCGACACAACAACAACAAACACCACCACAACAACCACTGGGAAAACCACGACTACCACAAGTACGACATCCAAAACTACAGCTTCAACTGGAGAGGGTACGACTACATCAGCAGTAAACCCTGATATCCTCTACGGTGACCTTAATCTTGATGATACTGTAAGTATGGTAGATGTTATTTATCTCAACAAATCTCTTGCAGGCATAATCAAGCTGAATGCTCAGCAAACACTTAATGCTAACTGCTGTGATGACGACATAATCTCATCCGGCGATTCAATGGCACTTCTTAAGTATTTAGTACACGCCATTACCGCACTCCCTGTACCGGCGGAATAAAACACTTTTATTATCAAGGAGATGAGTAATTATGGACCCTAATCTGTATCTGAATGAACACAAACCAGCAAAGGAACCTGCAATACCAAGAACGGCGCAGCAGGCTTTTAAGCCTGTACCAAATACTGCTCCTGTACGAAGAAAACCTTCCAGGGCAGCTTCCATGGGCAAGCTTTGCATTTCTGGAAAACGTTTCTTTGGACAGATACTCATTGATCACTGGGTCATTCGCATTAACGGTGAACAGAAGGAACTGCCCTTCGGACGGAACAAGCTTTCTCTTGAACTGCCGGCAGGCGTATATCTTGTTACAGCTTATACGCCATATCTGGGTATGCACTGTATGAGAGTTACCGCAGACATTGAGATACGTCCCGGTTCAATCACAAACATCTCCTATCAGACAGTTTTTGATATCTTCAGAAACGGAATAATGCGGCAGAATATTGCCGCCATGTAAGATAAAAACGCCCTTTTTCACGAAAGGGCGTTTTTTGCGGAAAATATTTTATAAATTTAAGGCAATACCACACAAACAGGTTTCATATTCCTGTAATCTTGGCGGTATTGCCTTTGATTTTTATTAACCCAGAAGCTTTTCAGCAGCTGCAATTTTTGCACTGCATACAAATACGTTCATTGCCTTCTGAAGCTCTTCCTCTGTGGGGAATGTGGGTGACAGTCTGATATTCTCGTCCTCAGGATCCTTGCCGTATGGGAATGAAGCGCCTGCACCTGTAAGAACAACTCCTGCTTCCTTGCAGAGAGAAACTATTTTCTTTGCACAGCCCTTCTGATTGAAGGAAATGAAGTAGCCGCCCTTAGGATCTGACCAGTTTGCTATTCCCAGATCTGCCAGTTCCCTTTCCAGGGTATTCTCAACAATGGCAAACTTGGGAGCAATGAGATCCTTGTGCTTCTTCATATGCTCGATAAGATTTTCATACTTGCCGTCAAAAAATCTCAGATGTCTGAGCTGATTGAGCTTGTCAAAGCCGATTGTTGCAAATCCCAGTGCCTTTTTAAGGCTTGCAAGGTTCTTTTCACTTGCTGCCATAATGGAAATACCTGTTCCCGGAAATGTGATCTTTGATGTGGAAGCAAACATATAGCAGATATCCTCGTTGCCTGCCTTCTTTGCTTCTTCAAGAAGGTTTGCCTGTACAGGAGGATTGTCAACCAGATGATGCACACAGTAAGCATTATCCCAAAAAATACGGAAATCCTCTGCCTTCGGCTTCAGCGCCGCAAAACGCTTTACCACTTCATCACTGTAAACAACGCCGCCGGGATTTGAGTACATAGGAACGCACCATATGCCCTTGATGCTGTCGTCCTCTGCCACAAGCTTTTCCACCATATCCATATCAGGACCGTCTTCATTCATGGGAATATTTACAAGCTCCATGCCTAAATATTCACTTACAGCAAAATGACGGTCATATCCCGGCACCGGACACAGGAACTTAACCTTAGGAAGCTGTCCCCATGGCTTGCTGCCTAAAACACCGTTTGTCATTGCAACAGACATTACCCAGTACATTACATTAAGACTTGAATTGCCGAATACGATCGTTTCATCCGGTGTTACACCCAGCATCTTTGAGAAAAATTCCTTTGCCTCCGGAATACCGTCCAGTACGCCATAGTTACGGCAGTCAAGACCATTCTCTGTTTTATAATCATCACGCTTTAAGCAGTCCATAAGATCCATGCTCAGATCAAGCTGCTTCGGTGAAGGCTTGCCTCTTGACATATCGAGCTTCAGATTTTCTGCCTGAAATTCTGCATACTCAGCTTTACAGTCTGCTAAGAACTGTTCCAGATTTTCCTTTTTCATTTCTGATAACTTCATAACAACCACATCGGATTTCAAAACGAACCCTACTCCTTTCATCCTTTTATCATTCTGCATTCAATGCAAAATGATAAGCCTTGCATTTATTATAGCATAAAACCGAAGATTTTGTGCTATAACCGCCCGATATGCAGGGAGCAAATCTCTGATTTGCGTATCTGCAAGGGCATTAAAATAAATTATAATAAATGCTTTGCATTTATTATAGCATATCTCTCAGTGAAGTGCAAGTGTTCACGTGAAAAGTACACAAAAATTTATAATATTGATATTCTGTGTCATTATCTGGCTAAAAATGTCTTTTCATTTACGCTGAATAATCCTTTCAACGTTGCATATACACTGCCGCACAGAAATCTTTGGTCAGGACTTATATCCCATACATTCATCTCAGACTTTAATTCGTATCCAAGACGTTCTTTTGTATGTTTCCTTATCTCCTCTGTCTGTTCCTCAGAAAAGCCAAATTTACAGAAGTAAATATTATCGAATTCGCCTATGCACAGTATATTATTCAGAAAAATACTCAACTCATCAAGCAGTTCATTTTTCAGCTCTCTTAATATTTCATCTCCGTCCTTTACCGCAGTCATTATCTGTGCAATTGTGACGCTGCTTCCATCTCCGCCGGTTATTCTGTAAAGCTCAGGCGTTTCCCTTTCGCTGTAAATACCGGAAACCTTTTGTGCAACAGCCTCCGGGGTAAGCTCAGACTTTACACAGCCATTGGGATAACCCTCGGAAAGCAATTTGCCAGGGCTTACAAACATATTGTTGACATTTCCGGTTGTGATGAATTTCTCATCAAACTGGGGCTTTTTTCTGATAAGGGACAGGTGGTAATTTTCCCTGTCGGAATATATGAATGCACACTGATACAGCTTGTCTGCGCTTTCACGCTGGCTGCAGCATACAACAGCAAACTGTGACAGAGCATTATCGATAAAAACGGGAATGTCGGTTCTCTCCCTCAGGATCTCCTGCAAATCCTCGAAAAACAGAGGATTCTCCTCTAATTTTTTCTTTATACATACCGGCATATCCGGCATTATGCCCATCCCGATGCCAACAAGCTGCTGTGACGTCAGACAGCTGTTGGTCAGCATAACCCTTGCAATTTCATCAATAACTGATATGATATCCTCTAAGGAAATATCCTTATCAATGCAGATATTCTCCTTTTCCAGGATATCATTTTTTATGGTTGTAAGTCCGATCGAAATGCTGCTTCTGTCAATGTATATACCAATTGTAAAATATGCAGATGAATCAATTTCCAGAAGCACCTTGCGTCTGCCCTTGCAGATCTCATAATCATTTTCACTGGATTCCCTGCTGAGTTCTCTCAGCAGCTTTTCCTCGATCATTTCATTTGTAATTACCGTTACCGCTGCACGTGTTATACCAAGCTTCTCTGCAATATCTGCCCTTGATATAGGACCGTATTCCCACACAGACCTGAGTATCTGACTCCTGTTCATTGCTTTTAAATCATATTTGCTTATTCCTCGACCTATCATTTTACACCCCAGTAATATTTTATTGATATAAACACCTGCGTTACTACATAAAACATTATACCATATTTGTTAATTAAATACAACGCCGACGTTAAATTACTGGATTTATTTTACATAATATACACATTATATTTAAAAAAGCTTTTCCAGAAGAAAAGTAAAAAGTTTGACCATGAGAGGAAGCGTACCAACGGACAGTATTGTTGTAAGTGCGAATATCTGGGACGCATATATATCATGAAGCCCAAGCTTCTGGCACTGAAGGGTACACATTGCCGCTGATGGCGCTGCTGCAAGGAGAAGAACAACTATACGCACCTCTTCGGAAATAAATCCGCAGAAAAGACAAAGTACCAGCGTCAGAAGCGGAAAAATTATGAGCCTGCAGGCTGATACATAATACACACGGAGATTTTTAAGCGCTCCCAGTATATTTGCCTGTGCTACGCTTATACCAGATGTTATCATGGCAAGAGGCGTATTAAGTGATGAAATATATCCCATTGTTTCCGTAAGAACCTTTGGCAGCTGAAGCTGTGTAAAGTAAAGGATAAGTCCAATTCCTATTGCTATGACCGTTGGTGAGCGAAGTACCTTTAAAAATGCTTTTATATCACCCTTGCCGCTAAGGAGCATGATTCCATGAGTCCATGAAAAGAAGAAAAATATGGTAAGAAATGCTGTTACATACAGAACGCCCTCTGCTCCGTACAAGGCACTGGCAAGAGGTATACCCATAAAACCGCAGTTACTGTAAATAGCGGAGAATCGTTCAACGGCGGTTTCTCTGCCTTCCTTTTTCCGTAAAAAGAGCATTGCGGCTGCTATTGTGAGTATGTAGGACACTGCCGCCAGTACAAAGGTCCAGAGAAGATTCACAACAAGTCTGCTGCTGTATCCAACGTCTATATAGGAGTGCACTACAAGAACCGGCGTTACAATTTCGAGAACAATTGCTGACAGCTGTCTTCCGCCGTCACGGGTTACTATTTTCAGCCGGTATGCCAGTATACCAACAAGATTAAGAAGAAGCATTATAAGTGCCTGATTGGCTATTATCCCTGCCATTATTATTCCTCCCAAAAACCGCCTATCCACATACGCAGACAGGCGGTAGATTTTTTAAGGCAACACCGCACAAAGCACGCCTGACGGCTCTGCACGCAATCTGCTTGCATCTTACGCACAGTCTTTGTGCGGTATTGCCTTAATATTATGGCAGAATTTTTTTAACGTTTCTACTCTTCTATATGATTAAAGGTTGAATTTGTCTGCCGTCAAGGGCTGCTTCTATTGTTTCCGGCAATTTCTCAAAATGTGCTACCATTGAAGCCGGCTTGGTGTCCGGCGAATCCTGTCCCAATGGCACAAAGAAATAATTCCTTGAATTCATAAGAAGTCCAAGATTCTTTGCACTGCATCTCAGGGCGTCATTTGTGGCAACTGCCAATATAACCGGCTTATTATTTCTCAGCATTGATTTGACTGCCATAGTCACTGTCGTATCAACAACACCGTATGCAAGCTTGCTCATTGTATTTGATGTGCAGGGTACAACCGCTATGCAGTCAAGCATATTCTTCGGACCCAGCGGTTCGGCGTCTGCTATACTGAGAATGGCCGGTCTGCAGCTTATTTCCTCCATGCGGCGAATATGATCAGCTGCCTTTCCGAAACGAGTATCAATGGATGCTGCGTGTTCGGAAAAAATCGGCGTAAGCTCTGCACCCAGTTCAGTCAGAGCTTCTGCCGCTTTGAAGGCACGTTCAAAGGTACAAAAGGATCCGGTCACCGCAAACCCGATCTTCTTGCCCGAAAGTTTTTTCATCTCTCTCGCTCCTCTAATATACGACATACAGTGTCTGCAAGGAGTTTTCCTGCGGTTCTGGGTGCAGCTTTCCCCGGTTCAGCTGAAATGTGATGACACATTACTTTAAGATTACAGTGGTTTTTTCATCCCGGATTATAATTTTTTTTATAAGCACCCTTGCAGCAGCTTTCTTTTCATCAAATTCAAGTTCTTTCCACAACGCTGGCTTATCGTTGTTGAAAAGGCTTCTTTTTGACTTTTCCTTACGGCTCATTATCTGCATTTTTCTCTCAAGTGTGAATATTTCATCGGTAAGGTCATCTGATATACTGTCATTTTCCATTGCAATTTTAAGCAGATTCTCAAGTTTTACTTCTGTTTCAGCAGGATTATCTTCACTTTTTACCTTATCAGACCCGGTTTCAGCATCCATTTTCTCAAGTTCACGGCATATTATTTTTTCGGTGAAGCTTTCAACAGGTTCTAAACGAAGACCCTTAAAACCGTCACATATTCCCTCTCGTCTGCCACGGCATACGATATACAGATATGGCCTGCCCCTGCCATTGCTGCGTATGTAACAGCTGCTGCCGCATTTTTCGCACTGCATCAGACCGGCTATCCATGAGGTTTTACCGCTTCCGCTATTTGAAGAGGGACTGCGGCTCTTAAGCAATTCCTGGGCTGTAATCCATATCTCCGGATCAATAATTCCATCGTGATCTCCCGGTGCAAAATACAAGTTACCGCATGATCTTATCATATGTATTCCACAGCCTGTTTTGTAGTCCGTTTCCCTGCCCAGCATTTTCTTTCCGGAAATCAGCAGGAAACGTATTACCTCTTCATTTGCCCGTACATATACAGGATTACGTATGATCCTGCCTGCCTGAGTGCCTGTAAAGCGTTTTTTATATGTGCTTCTGCCTGCTGCATCCAGACTTTTCCCGGACAATATTTCACTGAATATTTTCCGTATTTCCTGGGATTCCCTGGTGTTTTCACTCCAGTCACTGTTGTAGCCATAGGGTACCCTGCCGCCCAGAGGAAGCATTTTTTCTGCCCGTGCCATGTAATTATCTCTTATTCTGCCGGAAATTGTTTTCTGCTCCATTTCAGCAAACATTATAAGAAGCTGTATCAGCATTCTGCCTGTGGGTGATTCTGTATTCAGATGTTCGGTGTATGATATTAGTTTAACCTTTTGTTTTTCCAGCAGCTCTGTGAGCCTTGCAAAGTCACTCAGCGAACGTGAAATTCTGTCCAGCTTGTATACTATTATTCCTTTGATATTACCTTCTTTTACCTCAGCAAGCATTTTTCTGAATGCGGGTCTGTTGGTATTTGTTCCGCTGTAACCCCTGTCTTCGTAAATTCCAGTTTTTTCATGTTCCGGCAAACACATTTTGCACAGATCAATCTGCATCTCTATTGATATTGATTCCTTTTTTTCCACTGATTGTCTTGCATATATGGCATACATATTATCACCTCACTGAAGCTTATGCTTTAGCGCATAAAAAAAGCACCCTCCCGAAGGAGAGTGCCTTTAATTCAGATATTAATCTGTGTTAGTCTTAGCTGTTTTCAGAAAAATTACTTTCTCTTCTTAGCAACCAGAGCAACACCGCCGATAACTACCAGAGCAGCAGCTGCGCCAGCGATCGGGAGAACGTCACCTGTCTGAGGTGAAGATGTTGTGCCGCCCTTCTTAGCGGTTGTTGTTGTTGTTGTAGAAGTTGTTGTTGTTGTTGTAGGAGTTGTAGAAGTTGTTGTTGTTGTTGTAGGAGTTGTAGAAGTTGTAGTAGTTGTTGTTGATGTAGTTGTAGTAGTTGTTGTTGTTGTAGTTGTAGTTGTAGTTGTTGTTGTAGTAGTTGTTGTTGCGTCAGCCTTGATTTTGATTACACCATCAACCAGAGCGGAAGATGTGATGCCGTCAGGAGTTGTGATTTCCTGAGGTGTGCCGTTGGAAGAAGCGAGGAGCTTAACAGGATACTCGTCGCCAGCCTTAGCGTCAGAAGGAACAGTAAATGTGAAGTTCCAGATTATGCCGTCACCCTGGCAGTAAACTTCTTCAGCTGTCATGCTGTTGGGGTTAACTGCAACACCAGCCCAGAAGAGGTCCAGTGTAGTGTTGTTACCGATACCCTTTGTGATACCGTCATCCAGAGAAGCCAGGATACCAGCTTCCTTACCAGCCTTGATCTCAAGTCTTGAGTCATAAGAAATACCAAAGCCAAGACCGCTGAAGCCAGGGTTGCCGGAGATAGAAACAGGAACGCTTACAGTGTAGCTTGCTGCTTCCAGTTCCTTCAGTGTAAGCTCAACAGTAGCAGCTGTCAGTGTGCCGCCGGCAGCATCAGCAGGGATTGCAAATACAGCTGCAGAAGCAGCTACTACAGCAGCTGCAGATATAGCAGCGATGCTCTTCTTAAATGTAGTTTTCATTTTAGATTAGTCCTTTCAAATATAAAATTTATTTTGATATAGCCGGCGCACTGAATGTACGCCGGTCATATACGTACCTTAAATTACTTGCCGATAATCTCGTCCCATACAGGATTGAGCATTACAGAATTCATAGCATAGTATGTCAGAATTGCCTTAGCGTCTGCAATTGTCAGCTTAGCATCTTCTGTATCAGCGCCTGCCTTGGATTCTGTATCTACGTCAGCCAGGAAGTAAGCCAGAACTGCCAGATCAGCATCGTCATTAATTGACGGTGAATTGTTAACAGCAGCGTTAGCATAGTATGTCAGAACCAGCTGAGCGTCAGCAATCTTTACTTCACCGTCCAGGTTTGCATCGCCCTTAACGCCGATGTAAACCATAGGAAGATCTGTTACTGTGAGATCTGCATTTTCTGCAACATTCATAGTTGCGGAAGGTGTGAATTTCAGACCCAGTGTGTTTGCAACATATGCTGTGCCTTCAACAGCATTGAAGTAATCAGCAGGTGTTGCGAATTCAGGTGTCAGGTAGTTTGCAATGCTGCCAGCAGAAACTGCTACTGTGTAAGCTTCGCCGTCAAGTGTGCCAACCAGTGTCAGCTCGCTAACCAGAGAAGCAAGGTCAAATGCGTTCTCATCGTGTGAGAAGTAGTAACCCTTGCCTGCTACAACTTCAACGCTCTCCAGAACAAACTCTGCAGGAATACTATCTGTTGTAGTAGTTGTTGTTGTTGTATCTGATGTAGTATCAGATGTTGTTGTTGTTGTAGTTGTTGTATCTGATGTTGTATCAGATGTTGTTGTTGTAGTTGTTGTATCTGATGTATTTGTATCAGTTGTTGTTGTAGTTGTAGTTGTAGTTGTTGTATCAGATGTTGTTGTTGTTGTAGTTGTTGTAGTTGTGTCGTCAGCCTTCTTCAGAACGATTTCTCTTGTGATGTCAAGAGAAGCTGTACCAGTGGCAGGAACACCCTTAACCTCTACAACCTTGTAGGAATAGTCATAAACCATACCGTCTTCAGCATTAGCATTTACATAAGCCTCAACTTCAGCAGCCTCTTCATCAGGAATATTGAATGTTACATCATATACGCCGCCAGAAATAGCAACCTCAAAGTCTGAGCCTTCCTTAGCCAGTGCTGCAACATCATCAACAGTAACATTAAGCTTATAGCCGTTTGTAGAGGAGATTCCGTTTAAGATCTCTACAGCCTTGTTGAAACCGTTGCCGTGTCTTGATACTGCTTCATCAACAGAAGCAGGGAAGTTGTAGAAACCTTCTCTGTTGTTGATAAACTTAGCTACTGCAGCCAGAGCTTCGTCAGCTGTTGCATAAGAACCGGAACGCTCAAATGTGTTTACCTTGGAAAGATAGTCAGCTACCTTTTCAAGCTTCTTGATTACATCGAGATCCTTAGCATCTGTGAGATCAGCTTCGAACTGGTCAGCATTTGCTTCGAATTCTTCGTAACCTGCAGGCAGATTGTCGATCTGTGCCTGATACTGATCGTTGATCTGTGTCTTTACAGAAGCTACCAGCTCATCTGTCAGACCCTTGAAGTAGCTTACAGTACCTGTGGTGATATCTGTACCGTCGCAGGTCAGAGTTACATCTGCAAGCTTAACTGTTGTAGAATCAGCCAGTGTGTTGAAATCAACTGTTACTGCATACTCAACTGTCTTGTTGAATGTATCCAGTGTTACGTCGAAAGGACAGCCAGCGTCTTCCAGTGCCTTGCGAACCTTAGGATAAACTTCAGATTCTGCATAGCTTGTAAGATTAGCAGTTCCCTTTACAGTAACTGTGTTGTTCTTAACTGTCAGTACAGGATCCGGAGCCTCTGTCATGATTTCCTTCAGAAGTGTTGCATAAATGTTTACTTCAGGAATCATTTCAAGGAAGTCAGCCTTAGCGATTGTCTTTTCTGTTCCTTCCATAGAAGCAACTACTGCCAGCATCTTTGTGTTCCATGTGGACACAGTCTGATCTGCAGGAATCGCTGTGAAGCTGTTCAGAGTAAGTGCCTTTGCGCCTGTGTCAGCAGCATTAACGTTCATCATAGCGCCCTGTGTGAACACCATAGGAACAGCCATTGCAGCAGCCACGACTCTGTTGAGAATCTTCTTCATTTCCAATTACCTCTCTTCATAATTTTTTTGTGTTCAATCGCTTCGCACACGTGATTGCAACTATGTAAATATTTTATATTTACCCGTCTGCCAATGTGTGAACACTATCGTAATCCCGCCTACGGTGCACGGTGCATGAGTCGCCATAAACGATTTACAACAGTATTTTAACATATTCCACTGAGAATGTCAAGTCATAAAAAGTATTTTTTTTTAAATTTCTAAGAAAACATTCCCGCCTTTTTTGGTGCTTTTCCACAACCTGTGCTCATTTTTCCTGTTTTTCAGATAGGTTTTTCTCTTTTTTATTGTGTCAGCACATACCTTTTGCCGGAAGACCTGTTGCCCACACGTATTTACAGCCCGCTTCATCTATTATTTTTTTATCCGCACCGCCCGGTGCTGACGCCAGTTCAATAAACACGCATCCTTTTTTAAGGCGTTCCAGTTCCTCTTTTCCAAATATAATTGCCGGCACTGTATTGAAAATTATATCTGCTTCTGAAAGGCATTCCGGACTTAATTTTATTCCCGAAGCCTTCGCTCCCATTGCTTTTATGCGCATTCTGTCCCTTTCCTTCCGTGCTGCTGCCGTTACATCCGCACCCAGCTTCAGAAGTCTGTCTGCAAGAACTGCGCCCGTTCTTCCAAACCCCATGACAACCACCCGGCTGCCCCATATGGTACTGCCTGTTTCCTCTATTGCTGTTTTTATTGCGCCCTCTGCTGTGGGTATGGCATTTGCGAGAGCCAGAACTTCATCATTCATATAATTATAATAGTAAAGCCCTCTCCCTTCGCCCGCCTTTTCCGCCGCTTCTCCCTTGATTCCCAGAAGTACCGTTCCGCCCTCTGATACTTTTCCGATTATCTCCGCCGTATCAGGAGCATTCTCTGAAAACGGAGCCGGTATCCCTCCTTTATTATCCGACGCAACCGGCGGAAGCAGAAGCACATCTGCCTTGTCACAGCCTTGACCCAGCTGTCGGTACATCTCCTTTACGGCACCGGGAAGTTTATTCTCTGAAAAGCCTGTTACCATCACGTCATACTTATCTGAAAGCTCTGCTGCGGCATAGAGCATACGCAAATCTCCTCCGGCAGCAAGCAGTTTTTTCTTGCTCATAGATACCTCTCCGTTTCATTCAAATAGATGTTCCCTGCTTTTTCCATTATATGAAAATTATACCTCTTTTGTGCTGCCCTTGCATAATCCGAAAAGGCACCCGCATTTCTGCAAGTGCCTTTTTCGGAAAATAATAAGGAGAATGTATGAAGATAAGTGAACTGCGTATTTTTATGCGGTCAATCCGCTTTTGCTACAGCCTCTTCAAGAGTAACTGTAACATCCATTTTCTGACCCTGACGAACGATTGTCAGTACTACCTGTTCGCCTGCGTCATGCTCATTTTTATAATCATTCAGCTCTTCTGTTGTCTTGATCTCGTGGCCGTCAATGGCAACTATAAAGTCCTGCACCTGGAGTCCTGCTTTATCCGCAGCACCGCCCTCGGTAACGCTGATTATACAAGCACCTACCGGGAAATTATATGCCTGTGCAACAGCCTCGGAAACGTCCTGACAGGTGATGCCCAGCTGAGGTCTTCCTGTTACATAGCCGTATTCGATAAGATCGTCTATGATTTCTTTTGCCTCTGTAATCGGAATTGCAAAGCCGATACCTTCAATTGACGCAGTATTGCTTGAATAGGTGGAGGACATTTTTGCTGAATTTATGCCGATCACCTGACCTGCACTGTTAATAAGCGGACCGCCGGAGTTGCCGCTGTTTATAGCTGTATCAGTCTGGATAAGACGCATTTTCTTGTCATTGATAGTTATTTCACGGTTAAGTGCGGATATGATGCCGCAGGTTACAGTATTCTGAAGTTCAAGACCAAGAGGATTTCCTATCGCCACAACAAGCTCGCCCACCTGGCATTCATTACTGTCACCGAATTCCGCAGGAACAAGTCCTGTTTCATCAATCTTCAGAACAGCAAGGTCAGATTCCACATCATATGCAACGATTTCTGCCGGATATGTGGTTTCCTGGTCTGACATCTGGATCTCTACGGAAGAAGCCACGCCGTAACCGGAGGAATTATCGTATACCACATGGGCATTTGTAACAATATATCCGTTTTCTGAAATTATTACACCCGTTCCTGTTCCAACTGCCTCCTGGGTACTGGATCCGCCGTTATAGCCGAAATATCCGAAGCCGAAGCCCTGGGGCATATTAGACTGAATGTTTGCTGTGAAGGTGGACTGAACGCCTACTACAGAAGGAGTCATCTTCGCAACTATTTCCGGAATGGTAATAGCGTCCTTTCTTGCAGCAAGTTCAAGAAGGCTGGGTGCGGTTCCGCTGACCGGAGTTTCTGTATTTGTGTTGTTTGAATCGTTTACGGATTCATTTTTTTCTGCTGACGCATCACTGGAAGAAGCAACGTAGCCGTCATTGCCGGAAACAGCTCTGCCCTTGCTTATGAAATATCCGCCTGCAAATGAAGCGCTTACCATAAGTACTGCTGCTGTTACACCTGCTGTAATTTTAAGTCCCTTATGACCTTTATTCTTCTTTGGCTTTGGTGCAGGCTGTGTACTTCCGGAATTGGTATAATAATTTGCATAATTATACCCGTTCTCGCTGCCTGTCTTATTTGTATAGCTGTTTGTATAGGCGTTTGTATTATATCCCGTTCCGTTATTAAAAGCTGTGCCGCCGTTATATGAAGAGCTCTGATATCCGGTGCTTCTGACCGGTTCATCCTGGTGAGGATTCGGATTGCGGTAGTAGCCGTTTCTGTAATCGGTATAAGTACTTCCTGCAGCAGATGTGCTGTTTGTATTAGCTGTACCTTCGCCTGCTTTTGCTTCTGATTTTACTTCGCCTGTTTCGCAAGGCTTGTCGTTCAGATTGTTGTTTTTTTCGAATTCAGACATAATCAATCATCCTTTCAATATATTCGGAAAGCTTACTGCTTTTTTGTTTCTGTAATTATAATTATACCATTTTATGTGATAATATTATGATAACCTATAGAAAACACAGTAAAACTGAAAAGTATTCATTTTCACCCATGAAGAGCAAAACATACACATTGTGAAAGCTCTGTGGGCATCAAGCCAAAAAGGCTGCCGCAGCAGCCTTTACGAGTTTAATTTGCAGTTTTATAGCTTATATATTCCATGAATGATCCGCTGAATAAACCTGTTGCCTTTTCTGAATAATATCCCAGCATCAGAGCTGCGTCAGCTATATCCGTTTTGCCGTCCCTGTTTCCGTCTGCCGCCTCTGCATTAACGCCTGTGATCTCCGGTGTAACGCCTGCACTCAGTGAGGCATAGATTCCCAGTGCAGCTGCGGCGTCTGAAATATCTATAGCACCGCTTGCGTCAACATCGCCGTAAGCGTAGTTCTTCATAGCACGTGCCAGAACGCCTTCATTAATTGAAGCGTTTACGCCTGCCAGAGTCTGTTCTGCTCCTGAATATGTATATGCTCTTCTGAAAAGAGTACCGTTTTCGTTTCCTGTTTCCGGAATATTCAGACACTCGATAATGGTTTCGGCAATTGCAAGATGACCCTTGCTGTTGGGATGAACGTCCGCATTGTCGATATGGGTATAAAAATAAGAATGATTCTCAAAGGTATAAAATGTATCCGCCACAGATACGCCACCCAGTCCTCTGATTATATCGTTTATGCCGCCGTCTTCGGGATAAAGGGTATTATCCGGCTTGCCCTCAAGATAGCTGTTTACGTTGGCGCAGAGGGCTGTTACAGAGCCGCTTTGTACATGGGTTGTATCGTCACCGTCCAGGTCCATGGGATTATAAACCGTCTGGATAACAACAGCTGCATCTGTCATTCCGCATATCTGACCGGCAATCTGCTGAATATTTGCATTGCAGTTCTTTATGGCGTCCGGCATAGTGGAATTAAGGTACAGCTGAAGCTTCAGAGCAGCTATATCACCCTGTTCCTTTACGCCTGCAATAAGTTCTGACAATGAATTATACTTGGAGGCGTCTATATACTCATTATTCAGAAAAGGACCCAGTACATCATTTCCGCCTATAGTTATAAGCACGATATCCGCACTTGCTATATCACTCTGAACCGCACCGTCGGAAAGCTGTGCCAGAAGTCCGGCACTTGTAAGACCGTCCTGGGCATAATTCACAAGCTCCGCACCATAGTAACTGCTTATCAGTTCAGGATATGAGGCTATCAGCGAGCCGTCCATTGAGTAGCCGTTTGTGATGCTGTCGCCCAGGGCTACTATCTTCATTCCGCCGTCTGCGTTTGCATGGAAGGGCATTGCCGCTGTACATACAGCTGCTGCTGCCAGAAATGCTGTTACACGTCCTGATGTTTTCTTTTTCATTATTATGCTCCTTTCAGGATTGTTGTTTTAAGGCAATACCGCATAAAGACTGCGAGTTATTATTTTCATTATAAATGATTTGAATTTATATGTCAAGGGATACCATTATTTTACAGCACAAAAGACCTCAAAACCCAAAAGAGCCGCCCTGCAGTGAGCAGTAGCGGCCATTTTGGGAAAAACAATGAGAAAAAAGAGATAAATGCTCTGGACTTCAGATTTTACTGCTTCTTTTCAGCTGGCTGAAGAAGCATATGTACTATAGCGGCAATAGCAGCACCGATAAGCGGAGCAACTATGAATACCCATACCTGTGAAAGCGCTTCGCCGCCTGCGAACAGTGCAGGACCAAGGCTTCTTGCTGGGTTTACTGATGTACCTGTGAAAGGTATACCCAGTATATGCACAAGAGTAAGGGTAAGACCTATTACAAGACCTGCCGCTGAACTGTATTTTTCCTTGGATGTAACGCCAAGAATGGTGAATACAAATACAAATGTAAGTACGATCTCTACGATAATTGCCTGTACCACAGATGAACCCATTGCGCTGAGATCTCCATAGCCGTTAGCACCAAGACCGCTGTCTGTGCTTCCGAGAATACCCATGAGAACAGCCGCACCTGCTATGCCGCCCAGAATCTGAGAAATAACATAGCCTGCAAAATCTGTTACAGACATTCTGCCGGAAATCAGCATGCCAAATGAAACTGCAGGATTGATGTGGCAGCCGGAAACATTTCCTACTGAATACGCCATTGCAACGATAACAAGTCCGAATGCAAATGAAATAAGCAGTGTAGAAAGTGCCAGCGGTGACGCTTCACCAAAAGTCACCTTTTCAGCGATAAGAGTGTTAGCTGCTACTGCGCTTCCGCAGCCAAAGATAACCAGTACCGCTGTACCGATAAATTCTGCGATGTACTTGCGAATTGACTGAATCACGTTTTATCGTCCCTTTCAAAATTTATTTTTTCTATATTCATATTATACCACTGTATTCCATATTTGTCAATGAAAACTGTCTGCTCAGATGTAAAAATATAAGGCTAAATTTTGTCTATAATGCCTATTGACAAAACTGCTAAGAATATATATCGGATTTTAAGGCAATACCGCACAAAGACTGTGCGTAAGATGCGCAGTCAGATTTTTTGT
>JBJERG010000136.1:0-5963 GCA_051882155.1 Ruminococcus sp. | reverse complement strand
GATGAAGACGCTGTTTATGATGAAACATATGTTATCGACTTGTCTGAAATCAAGTCTACCGTTGCATTCCCTCATCTGCCGGGCAATACACGCACCATTGACAATGTGGGTGATGTAAAGATCGACCAGGTGGTTATCGGCTCATGCACAAACGGTTTCTACCGTGACATTGAAGAGGCTGCATCTATCCTCAAGGGCAAAAAGGTTGCCAAGAATGTTCGTGCAATCATCATTCCTGCAACACAGGCTATTTACCTCAAGGCTATGGAAAATGGTCTGCTGAAAACATTCGTTGAGGCAGGCTGCATAGTATCCACACCTACCTGCGGTCCATGCCTTGGCGGTCATATGGGTATACTGGCAGCAGGCGAACGTGCTGTTTCCACAACAAACAGAAACTTTGTGGGAAGAATGGGTCACCCCACATCTGAGGTTTATCTGGCAAGCCCTGCTGTTGCTGCTGCAAGTGCAATCACAGGCAGAATTACTGATCCCAAGGAGGTAATGTAACATGAAATTTGAAGGCACAGTCATCAAGTACGGTGATAACGTTGATACAGACGTTATCATTCCCGCAAGATATCTGAATACAATCGATAAAAAGGAACTTGCCTCCCACTGCATGGAGGATCTGGATACAACATTTACCTCCCGTGTAAAAGAGGGTGACATCATGGTTGCCGGTGAAAACTTCGGCTGCGGTTCTTCCCGTGAACACGCTCCTATTGCAATCAAGGAAAGCGGCATTTCTCTTGTAATTGCCAAGAGCTTTGCAAGAATTTTCTACCGCAATTCCATAAATATCGGTCTTGCTATCGTTGAATGTCCCGAAGCTGCTGAGGCTATTGAAGAAGGTCACACTGTAGAAGCAGATCTCGACAACGGCATTCTCACAGACAAGACAACAGGTGCATCGTATAAGACCGCACCATTCCCTGCATTTATCCAGACAATCATTGAAAACGGCGGTCTTATCGAATCTATCCGCAAGGGTGCTGTAAAGTAAGGTAATAATATGATAGGTGCAATTATCGGTGATATTGCAGGTTCTCGTTTTGAATTTCATAACTACTGCAAAAAGGATTTTGAGATATTTCACAAAAAATGTTCTGCAACAGATGACAGCATAATGTCCCTTGCAGTTGCAAGGGCGGTGCTTGCTCATAAAACCGAGGGCAGAGATCTTGCTGAATCTGCTGTTTACTATATGCACAAATACGGCAGACCATATCCTAACTGCGGGTATGGCGGAGGTTTCAGAAAATGGATGTACAGTGATAACCCGCATCCGTATAACAGCTATGGCAATGGTGCTGCAATGCGTGTAAGTGCCTGCGGTTTTGCGGCAGATTCACTGGAAGAGGCTCTCTCAATGAGTGACGCTGTAACAGGCGTTACTCACAATCACCCGGAGGGATTAAAAGGTGCACGGGCAGTAACTGCTGCGATCTTCATGGCAGGAAAAGGCTGCACTATTCCGGAAATAAGAAAACACATTCAGGAAAATTACTATTCCCTTGACTTCACCATTGATGAGATACGCCCTGTGTATCGTTTCAATGAAACCTGTCAGAACACCGTTCCGCAGGCTATTGAAGCGTTTCTGGAATCAGAATCATTTGAAGATGCAGTCAGAACTGCTGTTTCCGTAGGCGGGGACAGCGACACACTGGCGGCAATTACCTGCAGTATAGCCGAGGCTTATTACGGCGTACCAAAGGATATGTATAAAAATGCTCTTTTGTACCTTGATAAAAGGCTTATGTTCCTGCTTTTTAAATTTGAAAAGCAGTTTGGCGACAATATAAAATAACCGGAGGAAACTAATATGACATTTAATATCGGT
This sequence comes from Ruminococcus sp., assembly GCA_051882155.1. Lineage (GTDB taxonomy): Bacteria > Bacillota > Clostridia > Oscillospirales > Ruminococcaceae > Ruminococcus_C. The sequence goes on along the minus strand of JBJERG010000136.1, from coordinate 4,117 downwards.
CTGCTAAGAGGCGACGGTATTGGTCCTGAGATCGTTGACAGCGCAGTAAGAGTTCTGGAAGCTGTAGGCGAAAAGTTCGGCCATACATTCAATTTTACAAAATATCTCATCGGCGGTGCCGCAATTGACGAAACAGGCGTACCGCTGCCCCAGGAAACAATTGACGGCTGTCTTGCAAGTGACAGCGTACTTCTGGGTGCTGTAGGCGGTGCTGTAGGCAATTCCAAGTGGGATAATATGCCTCCTCATCTGCGTCCTGAAAAGGCTCTTCTCGGTATCCGTGAAGCTATGGGACTTTTCACAAATCTCCGTCCTGCCAAGCTCTACCCTGCACTGAAGGGTGACTGTCCTCTCCGTGAGGATATTGTGGCTAAGGGCTTTGACATTATGATGGTGCGTGAGCTTACAGGCGGCATATACTTCGGCGAAAGAGGCAGACGTGAGGGCAAATACGGCGCAGAAGCCTATGACACTGAATGCTACAGCGAAATGGAAGTTGAGCGTATTGCAAGAGTTGCATTTGAAACTGCCCAGAAGAGAAGCAAAAACGTTATCTCCATTGACAAGGCAAACGTTCTGGAAAGCTCCAGACTGTGGCGTGAGATCGTTCACAAGGTTGCCGCTGAATATCCTGACGTTACCTGCACAGATATGCTGGTTGACAATGCAGCAATGCAGCTTGTAAAGAATCCAAGACAGTTTGACGTTGTTGTAACATCAAATATGTTCGGTGATATTCTGTCTGATGAGGCATCACAGATCACAGGTTCTATCGGAATGCTGCCCTCTGCATCTCTGGGCAACACCAAAAACGGACTTTATGAGCCTATTCACGGTTCTGCTCCTGACATTGCTGGTCAGAACAAGGCTAATCCTATTGCAACTATTCTTTCAGCAGCAATGATGCTTCGCTATTCCTTCGACCTTATGGAGGAAGCTAAGGCTATTGAGGACGCAGTTGACAAGTATCTTGAAGCAGGTTACCGTACAGCTGACCTTGCAGGCGAAGGCGTAACTCCTCTGTCTACAACAGAATGCACTGACAAAATTCTGGAACTTCTGTAATTGCAGAAATAATGCCACCCGTACAGAAATTCGGGTGGCATAAATTAAAATGAGAAAGAGATGACTCTTATTATGACTCCAAGAGAAACTATAGGCTATGGACTTGACGCACTTGTTATTTTCAGAAGCCTGCAGGGAGATCCGGTTGTGCGTTCTCTTATGCAGTTCTGCCACACCGACAGGACAAATCTGCCTGCACAGATAAGATTTTACAGTGCAATGGCGGCTGCTCTCTATGAGAAAACAGACAGCCTTACAGATTATATAAAATCTCTCGTTCTGGAACATGAACAGGTATGTGCCGTTCGTGCAGGTGCAGGTGAAGAAATTCCCGAAGCTATGAAACAGTGCCTTTACACAGAACTTGCACTTTTTGAACGTATTGCAATGCTTACACCGGCACAGCTTCAGGCTGAAATGGTAAGCGTTGTTCCGCTGCCTGTATGGAGCGTTTATAAAATAGACCTTAAAGCAGCCTATGAAGAACGTACTGCTGCCATTGGAAAATGCGGCTACGGAAACTTTGCAAAATATCATATGTTTACTGTAAGCAGAAGCGGTGAGATCATTCCTGTGGAACATCCCGACCCAATAAAAACAAATGACCTTGTGGGTTATGAACGTGAAAGAAAAGAAGCTGAGGATAACATAGTCGCACTTCTGAATGGCAATTATGCTATGAATGTTCTCCTTTCCGGTGACGCAGGAACCGGCAAATCCGCAACTGTAAAGGCTCTTGCAAATACTTATCATAAACAGGGTCTGAGGCTTATTGAGCTTACAAAGGATCAGCTCTGCTTTATTCCGCAGATAATGGACAGACTATGCAGAAATCCTCTCAAATTCATTCTGTTTATAGATGATCTTACATTTTCAGAGGACGACCCGAATTTCGGTACTTTAAAGGCTACTCTGGAGGGCAGTATATCTGCGAGAATGAAAAATACCGTTATCTACGCCACAAGCAACCGCAGACATATCGTCAAGGAAACATTCGGCGACGGCAGTGACAAGCATGAAAATGATACCGTGCAGGAGAGAATATCCCTTTCAGAGCGTTTCGGCATAACTATAACTTATTCCAAGCCTCAGAAGCAGCTTTACCTTGAAATAGTGCATTCTTTGGCTAAGCAGGCAGGTCTTGTTATGGATGAAAAGGAACTTGATATGAAGGCTGAACAGTTTGCACTTCAGAAAAGCGGCAGAAGCGCAAGAGCCGCACGTCAGCTTATAGACAGACTGATGATCCTTCAGAATACAAAAAAGGAGTCTGAATAATTTATGCTTACACTTGATAAAATTTATAAGGCAAGCCATGTTCTCAAAAAGGTTATCCGCAAAACCGACCTTATCTATGCACCTAAGCTCAGCAATGACTGCGAGGTTTATCTCAAAACAGAAAACTTACAGGTAACAGGTTCATTCAAAGTAAGAGGTGCGTCATTTATGATGTCACAGCTTTCAGAGGAGGAAAAGGCTCGAGGCGTTATCGCTTGTTCTGCCGGAAACCATGCGCAGGGTGTTGCGCTTGCTGCGGCAAGTCTGGGTATAAAGTCGCTTATATGCCTGCCGGACGGTGCACCTATATCCAAGGTGCAGGCTACAAAAAGCTATGGCGCAGAGGTATGTATGGTAGAGGGCGTTTATGATGACGCTTATAATAAGGCACTGGAACTTCAGAAGGAGCATAACTATACATTTGTACATCCCTTTGACGATGAAAATGTCATTGCAGGACAAGGCACAATCGGTCTTGAGATACTGGATCAGCTTGCTGATGTTGATGCTGTTGTTGTACCTGTAGGAGGAGGAGGACTTATTTCAGGCGTTGCCTTTGCAATAAAGAATCTGAATCCGGGTGTAAAGGTTTACGGCGTACAGGCAAACGGCGCACCAAGCATGGCAAATTCCATTCATGATGATAAGATTGAAAAACTGGAAGCTGTTTCAACAATTGCAGACGGTATCGCTGTAAAAGAACCCGGACAGCACACATTTGAGTACTGCAAGCAGTATGTCGACGAGATCGTTACGGTTACTGATGATGAAATTTCTGCGGCAATTCTTGCCCTTATTGAACGTCAGAAGCTTATTGCAGAGGGTGCAGGCGCAACATCTGTTGCAGCAGTAATGTTCGGTAAAATTCCCGTTAAGGGCAAAAAGGTTGTGTGCCTTGTATCGGGAGGAAACATTGATGTTACCATTCTTTCAAGAGTAATAAAGCGTGGACTTCTCATGTCCGGCAGAACCTGCACCATGACAATAGAGCTTCTCGACAAACCGGGACAGCTTCTCAATGTTTCAAGAATAATTGCAGAACAGGGCGGAAATGTAATATCAATCCACCATGAAAGAGCAAATGAGGGCAGTGATGTAAACGGCTGTTTCCTCAGAATCACCATGGAAACAAAGGATTATGAGCATATTGAAGCTATCCGCAAGGCACTTACGGATTACGGCTTTAAAATAGTATAACAGGGAGGAAATTACAATGGAAACTATTTACACAAAAAATGCACCGGAGGCAATCGGACCTTATTCACAGGCAATAAAGGCAGGAAACCTTGTTTTCACGTCCGGACAGATCGCCATTAACCCTGCAACCGGAAATGTTGAAGCACAGGATATTGAAGCCCAGAGCAGACAGGTAATGAAGAATCTTACAGCTGTTCTTGAAGAAGCAGGCTGTACCTGGGAAAATGTTGTAAAAACCACCTGCTTTTTGAAGGACGTTGCAAAGGACTTTGCCGCATTCAATGCTGTATATTCTGAAGCACTGGGTGACTGCAAGCCTGCAAGAAGCTGCGTTGGCGTTGCAGAGCTGCCCAAGGGAGTTCTTGTTGAAGTAGAGGCTGTTGCCGTAAAATAACTTATACTAAAAAAGCAGTCAGCATACGAAAAAAACGTTTGCTGACTGCTTATATTTTGGCGGAGAGTCAGGGATTTGAACCCTGGGTCCCTTTCGGGACACAGCATTTCGAGTGCTGCACCTTCGACCACTCGGACAACTCTCCGTATTGTGAAATAATTGCCTGATATGCGTATCTGCAAG
>JBJERG010000135.1:5580-30232 GCA_051882155.1 Ruminococcus sp. | reverse complement strand
ATCTGGTGGCTAAGTTCAAGGCTAAGATCGAGGAGGCAGCTACACTGGAGAACGTTGATGAATGGGGCAAGCGTAAGCTGGCATACCCGATCAATGACGAGCCGGACGGCTACTATGCACTGTACACATTCACATCTGCACCGGAGTTCCCGGCAGAACTGGAGCGTGTACTGAACATCACAGACGGCGTACTGCGGTTCCTGGTAACCGTTGCCGCATAAGTAAAATGTGAAATTCACAGAAAGGAAAAGATATGCTGAATAAGGTTATTCTGATGGGCAGACTTTGCGCTGATCCCGAATTTCGTCAGACACCAAGCGGTGTTGCAACCTGCAGAATCAGAGTTGCTGTTGACCGTCCCTTTACAAACAAGCAGACCGGTGAACGTGGTGCTGATTTTATCAATGTCACCTGCTGGCGTCAGACAGCTGAATTTGTAAGCCGTTATTTCCACAAGGGCAGCATGATCATTGTGGAAGGCAGTCTGAGAAATAATGACTGGACAGATCAGAACGGCGTAAAGCATTATTCTATGGACGTTCAGGCTGACAATGTTTCCTTCGGCGAAACAAAAAGTGCCGCACAGAACAGCGGTTACGGTCAGCAGAATAACGGCGGCTATCAGGCGACCTATCAGCAGCCGAATTATTCCCAGCCTGCACCGGCACAGGCGGCTCCTGCACCGCAGGCAGCTCCTCAGCCTACAGTACAGCTTGGAGATCTGGGTGATTTTGAAGAGATCCTCAGCGACGGCGAAGTTCCTTTCTAATCTCAAAAATGAAGTTTGAGCAGATTGGAGGATATTGAAAATGGAAAGAGCACCAAGAAATAATAAGCGCTCCCGCAAGAAGGTTTGTATGTTCTGTGCAGACCGTGCAGAGAGAATTGATTACAAAGATGTTGCTAAGCTGAAGAAGTGCATGACAGAGCGTGCAAAGATTCTTCCCAGAAGAGTTACAAGCACCTGCGCATATCACCAGCGTGAACTGACATCTGCAATCAAGAGAGCAAGACACGTTGCACTGCTTCCTTACGTAGCAGACTAAATATGTTAAATGAAGGCTTGTCCCTGTGGACGAGCCTTTTTGTTTTGGGTGTAAGTTAAAATTATTCAGTTGACATATCGCCGCAGAAATGTTAAAATATAATAAGATATAATAAAGACTGGAGGACTTTAACGTGAACGTAACCCTTATCACCCATACGCCATTGCCCGAAAAAACTGTTGCCGCCGCAGCTAAACTCTGCTATTCCGACAGCGGAGTTGATACCCTTATGGATAATATGTCCGATGAAAAGGCAGAGCAGTTTGTGGATATGCTGGCAGGATTCGGCCACGAAAGTCCTGTTGAACACGTAACATTTACATTTGGAATAGAAGGCGTTTCCCGTGCATTTTTAGCACAGGTCACACGCCACAGAATCGCCTCTTTCTCCGTGCAGAGTCAGCGTTATGTAAAGCAGGATCACTTTGAATTTATCACGCCTCCTGCTATAGCGGAGGACGAAGAAGCGGCGGCAATATACCAGAAATCCATGGATAACGCTATAAACGCATATCTGGAGCTTTCTGACCGTTTGCAGGAAAAGTATATTCCGGAGCTTCTTGCACAAGGTATGTCTGAAAAGGCGGCACGTTCAAAGGCTGAGAAAATGGCTATAGAGGACGCAAGATTCGTCCTGCCCAATGCCTGCGAAACAAAAATGGTTCTCACCATGAACGTAAGAAGCCTTAGGAATTTCTTCCGTCTGAGATGCTGCAACCGTGCCCAGTGGGAAATACGTGCAGTGGCTGAGGAAATGCTGAAGCTTTGCTGCAAGGCTGCACCTGCCCTTTTCCGTACAGCAGGACCTTCATGCTGCTGCGGACCATGCACCGAGGGAAAAATGTCCTGCGGAAAGGCAAAGGAAGTCCGTGAAAAATATGAGGTGATAAGAAATGGCTGAGGGTAAACTTATTGTCCTTGACGGAATAGACGGCTGCGGAAAGACTACCCAGTTCACACTTCTGGCAGATAAGCTAAAAGAGATGAATGTTCCGGTAAAACCTGTCAGCTTTCCGGAATATGACAAGCCTTCTGCCGCACTGGTGAAAATGTATCTGGGCGGTGACTTTTCAGATGTTCCCGGAGGAGTAAATTCCTACGCCGCATCAAGCTTTTATGCAGTTGACCGCTTTGCAAGCTATAAATTATACTGGGAAGAAGCCTATAAAAAGGGCAGTCTTATTCTTGCCAGCAGATATACCACCTCAAACGCTATTCACCAGATGGGCAAGCTTCCGAAGGAGCAGTGGGACGAATATTTAGAGTGGCTCGGAGATTACGAATATGACAAACTGGGTCTGCCAAAGCCTGACTGCGTTATTCTTCTGAGTATGCCCCTTGAAATTTCGCAGAAACTGCTCATGGAGCGTTATGACGGCGACAGCGGCAAAAAGGACATACATGAGAGCAACCTTGAATATATGCGCAGCTGCCTTGTAAGCGCAGAGTATGCCGCAGAAAAGCTTGGCTGGAGGGTGGTTGACTGTTCAGAAGGCGGCAGTATCCGCAGTATTCAGTCAATTCATGAGGAGCTTCTGAATATTATTGAAGAGGTGAATAAATAATGCTGGAGTTCAGGATTTTACAGCTTTCCGACCGTGAATGGGTACAGAAGGCACTTGACAGATCGGGATTTTGGGGCTGTGAATATTCCTTTGCAAATAATCTGGCATGGCGCCGTGCGGCAGACACAAAATTTGCACGGTTTGAGGATTTTTATATATGCGCTTCCTTTGATACGAAGGAGGGAGTGCCTGAGTTTTACTATCCCGCAGGCGGAGGAGATATAAGAAGGGTTTTCCGTGGAATTGCAGAAACAGCTGTTTCTATGAAGGTTCCCATGCGGGTTATCGGCGTCACGGAGCAGAGCCTTCCGCTTCTGAAGGATATTTACGGTGATATGTTCACATCAGAGCCTTATCCCGACGGATTTGACTATATCTACGAAACAAAGGATCTCACAGAGCTTCCCGGCAAGAGGTATCACAAAAAGAGAGGACATCTTGCCCAGTTCAGAAAAAATTATGAAAACTACAGCTTTTCCGGGATAACTCCGGAGGATTATGATGAATGTATAGCAATGAGCGCACGGTTTTACAATGAAAAGCACGGCTATACCGACAGATCAAGCGTGGCTGAGCAGTTTGCCATACACACCTATTTTTCAAATTTTGAGGAACTTCAGCTGAAGGGCGGAGTTCTTCGGGTGAATGGAGAGCTTGCAGGCTTTTCCATAGGCGAAAGGCTCACTGATGATATGTTCGTCACTCATATTGAAAAGGCTGATATAAAATACAAGGGCGTGTATACAGCCCTCATGCAGGCGTTCACGGCAGAATTTGCCGCAGGATACCGTTATATAAACCGTGAAGAGGATCTGGGAATAGAAGGGCTTCGCAAGGCGAAAAGAGCCTGTCAGCCTGCTTTTATGCTTAAAAAGTACTGCTGTACATTTCCGGAGCCTGAAAAATTGCTTTAATGCTGTTGTAAAGGAGAAAATTATTATGGTATATGTATTTCTTGCAAATGGTTTTGAGGAAACAGAGGCAATTGCGCCCATAGATATGCTCCGCCGTGCAGGCAGGGAGGTAATAACAGTTGGAGTTACCGGAAAAATCGTCACAGGTTCCCACGGCATTCCGGTAACAGCGGATATTACAGAAGATGAGCTTACAGATTTTTCAGCCGCAGAAATGATAGTCCTTCCCGGTGGTATGCCCGGCACTCTCAATGAAGAGGCGTCAGCTGTCGTACAGGCTGCCATTGATTACTGTGCGGCAAACAACATTCCCATCGGCGCAATATGTGCCGCTCCCTCAATTCTTGGTCACAAGGGACTTCTGGAGGGAAAAACAGCCGTATGCTATACCGGCTTTGAAAAGGACCTGAAGGGCGCAGTTATCGGCACGTCGGGAGTTGTAACAGACGGTTTGATTACAACAGCAAGAGGTGCAGGCGTTGCGGTGGATTTTGGACTGGAGCTTGTAAAGGTGCTTTGCGGACAGGCTGAGAGGGACAGACTGAGAAATGCCATACTCTGTGACTGATATGGATATAATAAATGAGAAAAAGCTTCTTCGCAGGGAGATGAAGGCACTGAGAAAGAGCATTCCGCCAAAGGAAAAGGTAGATCTTGACAAAAGGATATGCGAAAATCTCTTTTCCTCTGAATATTACAGAAATGCACAGCTTATACTTACGTTTATTTCGGTAGGCGACGAGCCGGATACAAGGAATATTCTCCTCCGTGCATGGAAGGAGGGAAAGCTTACCGCAGTGCCGAAATGCCTTCCTGACCACAAAATGTCCTTCTATATAATAGAAAGCTTTGACGACTGCACTGAGGGTGCATACGGCATTCCCGAGCCGAAATCATATTGCAGAGAAGCGCAGCTTGAGGGAGAGAATATTCTCTGCCTTGTTCCGGGACTTGCCTTTGACAGAGAAGGTGCAAGGCTTGGCTACGGCGGCGGCTATTATGACAGATTTCTGAGCTGTCATACCAATATCATTTGCATGGGATTATGTGCAGAGAGATTTATAACAGCTAAGGTGCCGGAAGAGGAAACGGATATAAAACTTGACGGACTTATAACTGAAAAAACAGCGGAGGTACTGTATGGAAAACAATAATCAGAACAGCAGTGATGAACTGCTAAGACAAATTCTTTCGGAAACATCCGGCGAACCTAAACCAAAGGAAACAAAAGGTCAGAGTCCCTTTACAGCAGGCAGACAGGCTGAAACGGAATCAGTCTGGCATGAGGCGGTTATGGACGAGCCGGAAATCATAAAAGAAGCTGAAACTCATGGAGCGGCTTCTGAAAGCAGGGATGCAGAACCGGTTGTGACAGAAGCACCGGAGGAGAAAACCACCCTTCATAAGGCGGCAAAGCCTGAGACTGCACCGGTAAGCGTAAAGCAGCCTGCAGAGGAGGATTCTCTCTATGATGATCTGGACGGCATAAGCCAGACCAATATTCACAAGCGGAAAACAAACGCAAACACCAAGGGAAAGAAGAAAAAGAACAAAAAGGGAATGAGAGCGCTCCGTTCAATTATCCTTACAATTGTTATACTGGGTGTTTCCATACTTCTTGCCCTTATCATAATTACATACGGAAGAGATGTTCTGGGTATAAATAATGATAATACAACAAAGATCATTGCGATTCCAACAGGTTCTGATACAGAGGAAATTGCCGAAATTCTGGAAAAGGAAGGGATCATAACATATCCGCAGCTTTTCAAGATGTTTGCAGGACTCAGCGGAAAGGACGCTAAATTTACCGCCGGTGACCATGAGCTTCGTCCCGATATGGCTTACGATACCATTTTCGAAAATCTGGCTTCACCTTCACTGGGCAGTGAGGACGTGGTAAATATTGCGTTCCCGGAGGGCATTACCCTTGTGGAAGCCGCCGATCTTCTGGAGGAACAGGGCGTATGCGATGCAGAGGAATTCATTGACTATTTCAATAACAACTCAAAGTGCGGACTTGCCTATGAAGAGCATCTGCCCAGCTTTACAAGTGAAAAGTTCTATAAAATGGAAGGCTATATGTTCCCTGATACATATCAGTTCTATACAAATATGGACGTTAAGCTTGTGTGCCAGAAGATACTGCGAAACTTCAACAGCAAGATAACCGAACGTGACTATGCACGTATGGCTGAATTGAACATTTCACTTGATGAAACTATCATTCTTGCTTCAATGATACAGAGAGAAGCAGGCTCTCTTGACCAGATGACACGTATTTCCTCTGTTTTCTGGAATCGTCTTAACAATCCCGATAAATATCCGAAGCTTCAGTCAGACCCTACAGGAAATTATGTTGAGGAAGTTATAAAGCCCCATATTGACGCTTACAATCAGGAAATGTTCGACGGCTATGATACATATGTCTGCAATGGTCTGCCGGCAGGTGCAATATGCAATCCAGGCTATGACGCAATACAGGCGGCTCTTTATCCTGCTTCTACTGATTATTTCTACTTCTATTCCAACCTGAATACAAAGGAAACCTACTTCTCCAGAACACTTCAGGAGCATGAAGCATGGATAAAGAAGGTTGAGGGAAATCAGTATGTAGCTACAGAACCTCTGGCAACAAAACCTGAGGAAACTACAACAGCAGTTGAGGTAGGAGTAGGAACAAGTCTGAATACCGAAAGCACTACCACAACAACAGCACAGGTGGTGAACGGCAATATATGGTAAATGGCAGCAGAAAAGCTCCGGAGGTGCTTGTGCCGGCAGGTGACTGGGAAAGACTGAAGGCGGCTGTTGATTTCGGAGCAGATGCGGTATATGTGGGCGGAAAACAGTTTTCCATGAGAGCAGCAGCAGCCGGCTTTGACAAGGAACAGCTTTGCAGGGCGGTGAATTACGCCCATTCAAAGGGCGTTAAGGTCTATCTTACCTGCAATACCCTTCCGAGAAATCATGAGCTTGACCTTTTTCCCGGCTTTTTGGAAGACGCCCGTGAGGCAGGCGTTGACGCTCTAATCACAGCAGATCTGGGACTTCTTTCCATGATAAGAAAGTATGCTCCTGATATGGAGATCCATATGTCAACACAGACCGGTATCGTGAATTACGCTGCCGCAAATACCCTTTATGATATGGGTGTCCGCAGAGTGGTGCTTGCAAGAGAGCTTTCCCTTAAAGATATTGCTGAAATCAGACGAAACATACCAGAGGATCTGGAAATAGAGGTTTTTGTGCATGGTGCAATGTGCGTTTCCTTTTCCGGAAGATGCCTTCTTTCCGCTTATCTTACAGGACGTGACGCCAACAGAGGAGCCTGCGCCCAGCCATGCCGTTGGAAATATCATCTTATGGAGGAAACAAGGCCCGGACAGTTTTTCCCTGTTGAAGAGGATGATTCCGGCACATATATAATGAATGCCAAGGACCTCTGCATGATAGACTATATACCCGAGCTTGTGGAAGCAGGCGTTACAAGTCTTAAAATTGAAGGCAGAGCAAAATCCGCTTATTATGTTTCCGTTGCGGCAAATGCCTACAGATGCGCAGTTGACGCCTACATGGAAGGAAAGGCTCTTCCTCAGTGGGTGCATGATGAGGTGTATCATGTAAGCCACCGTGATTACTGTACAGGATTTTTCTTTGGCCACCCGAAGGACTGCCAGAGATATGAGGATAACAGCTATCTCAAGGCTTCAGATGTCATTGGCGTTGTGGATGAATGCAAAGACGGTTTTGTCTATGGCACCCAGCGAAACAGATTTTTTGCAGATGATGTTATAGAGATCCTTGCACCGGGAAGAAAACCCTTTGAAATATCACTGGATTCACAGCTTTATAACGGCGACGGAGAACTTATCGAAACTGCCAACCACGCTATGATGAAAATAAAGTTTCCCTGCTGTGAGGAATTTCCCGCCGGCTCTGTAATAAGAAAAAGAACGGAATAAGAATATCTTTCAGCTCTGATGCCGGCGCTTCCGGAAAGGAAACCGGTTTATCAGAGCTTCGTTTTTTTCGGCATTATCCGGCAAAAAACTGTCGATTCATATATAATGTACAACGTTTTCGCTGAATTGTTTGTAAAGCTGTATTGATTTTTTTGTTCTGATAATGTATAATATATTTATAAACTAAAATAAGGCGGTGATCGTTTTGACGTCAAAGGACAGAAGGATAAAAAGGACGAGAATGTATCTTGAGGAAAGCCTTTTAAGGCTTATGGAAGAAAAAAGCATTAAGCATATCACCGTGAAAGAACTTACGGAAAGCGCAAATATAAACCGTTCCACCTTTTATCTGCATTACAGCGATATAAACGATGTAATGAAGCATATCCAGCAGAATCTGCTCCAGGGCTTTTATGAAGAGCTGGCAGCGGATGAATCTGAAAGAACTGTTGAAGAGGATGTTTCCTATTTTATGGAGGTGGTAATCAGATACCTGCAGCAGAACAGAAGGACGCTGCTTATTATGTGCGGAAAAAACGGCGACCGTTCATTTATAGATACGCTGGCAGGCGTCACATTAAGGCAGGCGCATATGTGGTTCAAATCACTGCTTGGTGAAAATGCCGACCCAAAGAATTTGGAGCTGGCGGAAACTTTCTTCTGCAATGGCTGCGTGGCTGTGCTTGACAAGTGGCTTCTGAATGATGAGATAATGCGTCCGAAGGATGTTCATCAGCTTCTGTTCCGGCTTGTACTGAACGGAGCCCATGGATTTGTTGGAAATTAGCCGGAATATTTCTGTATTATGACTTAAAAAATAATGTTTTTTTAGTGTAAAGTGACGAATGTGAAATGAAATTATGCGGCGTGTTGAAAATTATACATAAAACAGAACAAATATTTCTCCACACAATTGTATAAACGGTGCAATTTACTAACTTTTTGAAAAATATTTTAAAATATCTATTGCATTTTGCAGTTGTATTTGATATAATGAATGTATGTTTAGGTTTTTGCTCAGTACAGCCCTGAATCATGTGAGATTTAAGGCTGAAATCACTGCTTTGCAGGCAGGAGCAGCGGTTTGCAAGGGTAAAGCCAAAGCGGATAAAGAATGCAGTCTGAAGCTTCAATTGCAGGAGGCTGCTTTTGAACCAGCGCAGACTGTATGAAAACAATGCGCAAAAATGATAATGGAAAGGAAGAATATGAAATGAAGTTGAAAAAAGTGCTTTCTGTTCTGACAGCTTGCTGTACGGCCGTTTCAACTATGACTGCCGGACTGTGCCTGAGTTCGTCAGCAGCTGAAACTGTAACCTTTACCGTAGGTAATGCAGTAGGTGCGCCGGGTGAAACAGTAGATCTTACTGTCAAGGTTGACAGCATCGACGGAACAAAGGCAGAAGCAGTAAACGGAGGCCGCCTGAATATATATGAATATCAGACCCAGAGCTATAAGCTGGTATCTGATGTAACAGCGACAGCAGGCGACGCATTTAAGAATGCAGTGGCATCCGGAGAGAACTTTGACGTAAATACTTATAAGTGGCTGTTTGTTTCTCAGGATGAATTATTTACATCAACAGCTGCTGATGAAACGATCCTGACGCTTTCACTTAAAATTGCGGATTCAAAATGGATCGTCAATGCTGCAGAGGCATATAAGATAAGCGGTGTAGTCGAGGGCGAAAATACTGTATTTGAATTCCCGATCACCCTTACTGACGCCTATGCTTCAAGTGATGTTGATGTTGATTTCAACGTAGCAACAGTTGACGGTTCTATTAAGGTTATTGTGCCTACAAAGGATATTGAAACCACAACAACTACAACAACAACCACTACAACAACAACCTCAACCACAACTACAACAACAGCAACCACAACATCTGATACAGATGATCAGTCAACCACATCCACAACTACAACTACAACCACAACCAACACAACTCCTGTAACTACCACAACCAGAAGAACAGGCAGCGGTGTTCAGTTTGAGATGTGTGGCAGAGGCGGATACGGCAACAACTGCAATGATATGTATGTAAATGCCGGAGCAGACGGAATGGAGTTTGCAGGCATAGGCATGGCAGTATACAATGCAAAGGACCCAGTTACTGCGTTTAAAGGCAAATATGTTCTCAGCGACGCACTGTCAGAGATCCTGACACCTTTCCCGGCTGACGATGCAGACTATATTGAGGCATACAACACTCTGCTGACAGGTAACTTGTATGTTACAATAGACGAACTGATCTTTGCCTGCGGCAAAAATGATTTTAAAGATAAGAACTATGCAAAGGACGGCGAACTTCTTTTCTATGCCTGCTATGAAGTTGCAGACGCAGCAAAAGTAAAATCTGTTGCAGAGAAGTACAATCTTACACCTCAGAAGACAGAGGACGGACGTACATATTACGCATTCCCTGTATCACCTGACAGTAACTTCAAGGAATGGGAATGGGTTCTTGAAGATGAATCAAACTACTTTGAAACAGGCGCTGCTGAATTCCAGACAGGCTATCTCAATGTAGTTGTAGAAGCAGCAGCAACAACAACCACAACCACAGCAACAACCACAACTACCACTACAACAACACAGTACAAAGGTCTGTACATTGAAATGGGCGGTATGGCAGCAGACGGCAATAAATACATTGCTCCCGGTGCTTCCGGCGCAGATGCTGCATATCTCGGTATGATCGTGCATAATGCAGACGAGCGTGTTCAGGCTATCCGAGGCAAATATAATCTCAGCCCGGCTCTTGCAGAAATCGTTACACCATATCTTTCAGATGACGGTGAATGGATCGAAAGCGTTGACCTGCAGTCAAGCGGCTGGGAATGGATGGTTTCTGTACAGAATACAGAATTCGCAACAAACAACAGCAGCCTTGCAAAGAACGTATTCAAGGACGGCGAAATGGTATTCGGCGCTGTATATCAAATTGCAGACGCAGCAACAGTAAAAACAGTTGCAAACAAATACGGCATTTCTCCGGTACAGGGAGATGACGGTACATGGTACTATGAATTTGAGATTGGCTTCGATACAAAGTACGCTGACTGGGAATGGCTTGCTCCCGATGAACACAACGTTTATCCTGAAGGACTTAAGATAATGGATACAGGTTCTGTCTATATTCTGGCAGATCCGCCTGTAGTGCCTACTGACCTTTACGTTCAGATGGGCGGTATGGCAGCAGACGGCAGCAAGTACATTGCTCCGGGCGCATCTGGTGCAGACGCTGCAAACATTGGTCTTATGGCATTCAATGCAACTGAGCCTTCACTGGGTATCCGCGGCAAGTACATCCTCAGCGATGCTTTAAAGGAAATCGCTACTCCTTACATCGAAGGTGAATTCATCGAAACAGAAGACTTCCAGTACAAGGAAACACCAAACTATGAAGTATGGTATGTAGCAGACAATCTGGAATTTATCAGCAACGTAAAGGAACTGAGCCACGATGTGTTCAAGGACGGAGAGCTTATCTTTGGCGCAAAATATCAGATTGCTGACAAGGAAACAGTTGAAATGACAGCTGCAATGTACGGCATTGATGTAAAGACTGATGAAAACGGCGTTAAGTACTATCCGTTCCCGGTTTACATTGATACCGATTATGCAGACTGGGAATGGCTCAATAAAAATGAGCAGAATATATACCAGTACGGCGGACTTGCATTTGAAAGAGTCGGCTATGTAAATATCCTGGCTGATCCTGCACCTGAATATGATGATGTGGTTCAGCTGGTTATCTCAGAAAACTACTATGATCAGGCTGCATGGGATGCAGGCTATGTACAGGTAACACTCAGAGTATTCAATGATTATCTCGGTTCTCAGGGTGTTCGAGGCAAGATGAAGATTGATGATGCTTTCAGCAGCTTCGCATCATTCTCCGATTATGAAAACGGCGACGCTTATTCATGGCTTATGAGTATGCTTGCAAGCGGTGAAACAATGTCATTTGCTGCGGCTGTAGGCGATAATCAGATAACAAAGGCTGCCGATGGTGCGTCTATTATCACATTCAACTATGAAACAAGTATGTCCTATGATGAGGCTGTAGCACTGGCAAAGCAGATGGGCGTTCCGGTTGTTACAGTTGACGGAAAGTCATACTACGTATTCAATGTAGTTGCTGAGGACAATTCACGTATTCCGTGGGAATTCCTTGATGATTCAGGCAATAATATGTTTGATTATGACGCTGCCAAGACTGTAGACGGTGCAATTTATCTTGAGGTTCCTGAGGAAACAACAACAACCACCACAACAACTACAACAACCACAACAACTACAACAACCACCACAACAACTACAACAACAACTACAACCGATACTGATCCGACAACAACAACCACCACAACCACTACCACCACAACCACTACCACCACCACAACAACAACCACTACAACAACTACAACAACCACAACCACAACTACAACAACAACCACCACAACAACAACCACCACAACCACGACAACCACCACCACCACCACCACCACCACAACAACCACTACTACAACCACCACGACGACAACCACAACGACCACGACGACCACAACCACCACTACGACGACCACCACTACGACGACCACGACAACAACCTCGACAACCACCACAACGACTACGACGACCACAACCACCACGACGACAACCACCACAACAACTACAACAACGACGACCACAACCACCACAACCACCACAACAACGACGACCACAACCACCACCGGAGATGTATATGCTGTAACAAGTTCAGTTAAGGCAGTGGCAATTGAACCTAACTTCTACTTCTCAGTAGATGACAGAGAATTCAGCGTAACAGATCTGTTTGAGTCACTTATCCTTTACACAAGATATTCTGACGGTTCACTTGTAGAAACTGATATCACAGCAGATGTTGATTTCGGCGGTCTGACTCCTGAGATGCTGTTCAATGATGAAGCTGCTGTAAATACATCTGAATATGACGGCGTTTACAGAGGCTATGTAAGTCCTTACTATAATGGTGAACAGCTTGAAGTTGAGTCACTGGTATACATTGGCGTAAAGGGTGACGCAACCTTAGACGGATTGGTTAAAATTGCTGACGCTCAGTCGGTTCTGACGTACTACGCTCAGAATGCTGCATTCATGCCTGTATCGCTGACAAAAACTGACGGCGATTATGAAACACTTGCATACTTCCTTGCCGACGTTGATACGGAATCCAAGGCGGGAGTGAATACTGATACGGCTGTTCTAAACATTGCCGACGCTCAGGGTATTCTGACATACTATGCAAGAGATGCTGCATTCCTTTCACCTAAGTGGGATGAGATCATTCCGTCACTGAAGGAAATAGTAGGTTCACTCTGGCATTATCATGCAACCCAAAGTGCTGAATAATGAACAATAAAAATTGCGGTGCTGCTTAATGCAGTACCGCTTTTTTGTTTACGCTGGCTGTGAATTTCTGATTTTATAAATATAAAAAGAAAAATATAAAAATCTCTTGAAAAAATGATTCATATAGTGTATACTATAAATATAGGTGCAGAGAAGGAATGTTATCTGCAAAAAAACGAGAATGGAGCAACAGAGAGATTATGGATATGACATCAACCTTTCAGAATGCTATAAACGACTTTCTGATAATAGTAATTGCTATAGCAGTTGTACTGGTTCTGGTAGTTATACTGGGTTCCAAGAGAAGCCGCTTCCGCAGAAAGTTCGATGAGATCTTTGCTCAGGATTCTGTAGGTACATCAGGGCACAAAATGGAATTTAACCGTGAATATTATATAACAGGAGAGAAAAATATGCGTTTATTTTCAAAGGGAAAGAATCCGCTGAGAACAGAAATGGTAACACTTGTACAGAAGGTAGACGAACGCCGCAGAACACTTGATCCAAGCGGTACGTCAAAGCTTTATAACGAATACTATGAGCTTATCTTCCGTACCCGCAAGGGCGAGATACTGCATATTGTTACTACAAAGGTGGTAT
Source organism: Ruminococcus sp. (assembly GCA_051882155.1). GTDB lineage: Bacteria > Bacillota > Clostridia > Oscillospirales > Ruminococcaceae > Ruminococcus_C. The sequence continues at coordinate 16,744 of JBJERG010000135.1, read as the reverse complement.
ATAAGGAAATACCCTTTAACCAGACCGGTTCACTGACCTTCAGAGGCGAACATTTTGTAAAATTCAAGTTTCTGGGCGGTGAGATCACTGAGGCGTCAAGTAACTTCAATACCGGCAATATCAACGTTTGATCTATACATAAAAAAAGCTTTCTGCTTTGGCATTACACCAGGCAGAAAGCTTTTTTGTTTTACCATAGCGGATCCATTCCGGCGGAAACGTTTGCGTAGTACTGCAGGATCTTTGCAGCGTCTGATATTTCAGTTTTGGAATTTTCGTTTATATCCGCAGCTGTTTTCTGTTTATCAATGAGTAAGGAATCCATGCCGGCGCTCAGACGGGCATATTCCATAAGTGCAAGCCTTGCGTCATTTATCTCAATCCTGCCGTTGTCATCAACATCACCAAGAGGGTAGCTCTGCTGAAGAATTATCTCAACTGTCTGAATGCCTGTATTCTCCACAACTAAAAAAGTAACATCTCCCGGATTTCGGTAGTCTTCATTTATATTTGAAAAAGACAGTGTGTATTTTCCGGCAGGAACTTCTGAAAGCACTACGCCGGTATCCGGCAGCGTTACGGCGGTGAAATTAACGTTATAGCATTCAGCGGCAACGTATGAGCCGCTTCTGCTGAAAGAGCCTGAAACTCCTGCACCGCTGCAGGAACCGTAACAACCAAGCCGTGCAAATCTCTCACTTTTATCAGCGTAAAATTCTATATAGCCGTTTTCATCGGGAATGACCGCATTCACCATACCGCCGCTTGTTATAAGAATGATACACTGTGCATTTTCCGTGTTGTTCCTGGGATCTATCAGATAATCATAAGGTGCAATTGTGCCGTTATCAGCAAATTCATCTGAAAATTCCTTTATGTGACAGCGAACTTTGATATATTCGGAGTTTGTCATAGAAAGATAAGGTCTGTAAGCTGAAAAACCTTTATCAGGCACAGTTCCCGGTTCGCAAAGTCCGGCGTACATACTGTCTGTAAAGCTTCCCACGTCAATATACTGCACTGCTCCGTAACCTGTTGTGTCATCAGCAGGATTTATATAGACAGGTTCGCCGTTTATTAAAAGATAGCCTGTATATGCAGAGTTGGTTTCCCATTTAGGATCAACGTAAAGACCCATTACTCCCTTTTCAAGAACTATGTCAGTTTTTACGGAATCGTGCTTAATATACATATTAAAAGCCCTTGTTGCTCCGGAATTCATTCCGAAACTTCCTGTGTAGGCTCTCTTTTCTTTTTCATCTGCAAAGCACATACCGAATGCGTTTTCCAGCTCTGCCGCTTCCACAAACCTCTCGTATGGTATCCACATACTTTTTTCAGCCAGTCCGTTTTCGTACCACTCAAAATCAGTGTATGAAGTCTTTTCAAAGCTTGTGCCGCCGCTGTTGAATGCGGCTCTCTGGTTTGTGCCTTTCATATTTATTTCTGCGTCTGTCACGAGGTTTCCATTATAGTCTTTTACTAAAATATTCACAATATTATCTTTTGGATAAACTGTAATACCCTCAGAAGGCTCTGTGGGTTCCACATAATCTTCAAGCACAACGGTAAAATTCTGTATCTCCTGCGAATCCTTAACATTTATCTCAACCGGTTCAGAAAGTACATAACCCTCCGGCAGAGAATCAGCTTTTATGGTATACTTTCCGGCAGGTACATTCATAAAGGAAGTGCCTGTTTCGGGAAAATCGGGACATTCCAGAGTAACCGTTGTAAAATCCGCATAATAAAAAGTCTCAGCGTCACCACGGCTTGTATAAGCAACAGAATTGCTGGTAGTGTATGAATAAAGGCACTTTATGGTATAGTAATATTCACGGCTTTCCTTGTCAGTGTAAAACTCAATATATCCATTGCTGTCGGGAATAACCGCATTTACAAAAGAGCCGCTTATAATTACAAGTCCTGCAAAGGCGTCTGCTCTGTCATTTACAAGGTCAAATGTAATATCACTTCCGCTGTCGTTTACATCAGCAGGGAGAACATATTTCGTGCCGCCTGTAAATCTTTCCGAAAGAGATGTTATGGGAATACGCACTTTGGTATATTCCCTTGCTCCGTCAAATCTCTCAAAGCTCACATTGCTTCCGGAGCTTCTGGAGCTGTTTTTCATTCCGAATATAGTGTTTTGTGTAAGTTCATCTGTGTAATGTACGGCTATATTATTTGGATATGAAAGGCTGTCTTTTATGCTGTACTCAGTGCCGTTCACTTTAAAATAGCCGTCTGAATTTTTCATACGAAATGCAGGGTGAGTATAAACTGCAAACTGTCCCTCTTCCAGGACATAATCTGTTGAAACGCCCTCATCACTGCAGTGGTAAATATCTATTGAATGAGATTCTCCGTCACAAAGAGAAGCACGATTCGGATATGATGTTTTGACTATCCTGTTACCCTCCGGCAGAGCGGTACCGGCATAATCAGCATTTGCAAGTGTTGAGGGTATAATAACCTGATTGTCACGATATGGAACTACTTTGAAACTGGAATCGTTCATAGCCTTTCCGATTTCAGTGTTTCCTGTAAATTTTGCGGCACATACGCCCGTTTCGCCCATGATCTTGAGATAAGCAGCGTCCTCAACAAGGCTGCCGTTTTTGTCTTTTACTTCAATATTGATCATGTTCTGAATCAGAGGTGCGCAGGACAGGGTGACACTTTCCGCAGAAACAGGGAAATGCGTTCCCATGCAGAAGGTCATTGCCGCCGCCGTCAGAAATGCAGTTATCTTCTTTTTCATAAAAACTTTCCTTTCACAGATATATTCACCTGTAAATTATAGCATTATTTTCCTGTAAAGTCAACAAAAATACCGCAGTATCCTGGGATACTGCGGTTACATCTTTCAGAAAATTCTTTTAGCATTAGGGCGACCAATGGTCGCCCCTACAGTGACGAAAAATCATAACTGTATGTAGGGGCGAGCATTGCTCGCCCGCTGTTTATATCATTTTTGTGTACATTCAGATCAAAGGCAAGGTGAATACTGCTTTCTGATAGTCTGATAGATGAGATGATGTCCCTTGCGGTTGGGGTGAATGCCGTCAGCACACAGGAAGTCACGGTAATGATGCTGTGAAAGGAAGGCACTGCGAATATCCACCAGCGGAACGGAAAGCTTCTGTGCAAGAAGTGCAACCTTCATGCTGTACATTTCCTGCCAGCGGTAAATGGTATCCACACCGCCAAGCCATTTCAGTATATTGCCAGCATTTTTTCCTCTGGATATCCAGTTGAAATAACGGTCCGGTGCAAGCGGCGGCATTGTCAGCAGAACGGGTTTGCCGCCCTTTTCCTGTATGGACAGAACAGCCTCGGTATACAATGCTTCAAATTCATCAGGCGGAGTATTGGGAAAATGCTCCTCCTCCGGATGATCTGAAACAGCCTGCCAGTCAAAATCGCAGTCGTTGCCGCCAAATTCCAGGAAAACATTCTCATAACTGCCAAGCTGGGAAAGATGTCTTTTTATGATATCCATTCCTCTGCGGATAGTACATCCCATGACTGAGAAATTATGCAGAATGGCAGGCTTTGTCCAGCTGCGGATCTCTCTGGAAACGGTACAGTATCTTTGATCCTGTTCCTCAAAAATAATGCCCTTGCTTATGGAATCACCGAATATGCCTATATCAACGGAATGACCTTCCTTATCAGGAGTCAGGCTTTTCTCTGTGTTCTCATTCATAATACTTCCTGCCTTTCTTTCAGTATAATAGCTTTATTATACCACATCAAAAAAAGTATTGCAACATTAAAATGCGGATGTTTCGCACGATAAAAGTGAAAATTTTGTGATAAGGTCAGTTACTTCTCAGCACAAGCTATAACAAGTGCCACGCAATGTGCGGCAATTCCTTCACCGCTGCCTGTAAAGCCGAGTTTTTCCTCAGTGGTAGCCTTGACGCTTACTGCGTCAATGTCAGTGCCAAGAGCCTTTGCAATATTCTCACGCATGGTCATAATATAAGGCGCCAGCTTTGGCTTCTGGCAGAGAATAGTAGCGTCAACATTGCCCACAGCATATCCTTTTTCCTTTACAAGTCCTGCCGCATGGGAAAGAAGCTTTAAGCTGTCCGCACCTGCATATTTCGGGTCAGTATCGGGAAAATGCTTTCCTATATCACCCAGTGCCAGTGCGCCCAGAAGGGCGTCTGCAATGGCATGAAGCAGAACATCTGCATCTGAATGACCCAGCAGTCCCTTTTCATAGGGAATATCCACGCCGCCTAAAATCAGCTTTCTGTTTTCCGTAAGTCTGTGGACGTCGTAGCCGTGACCGATTCTGTATGGAAGTTTCATGCCTGTTCCTCCTTTTTCATTCGTGCAAGAAGAAGCTCTGCTATCTCAATATCCTCCGGCGTTGTTATCTTTATGTTTGTATAATCACCTGTTGTCATGTAAACCTTGCAGCCGATAGCCTCTGCAAGCTGACAGTCGTCTGTAAAGTCAAGCTCATGGTCAAGGGCGAACTGCACAGCCTTCATATAAACGCTCCTTTTGAAGACCTGTGGCGTCTGTGTAATATAAAGGCTTGGTCTGTAGGGTGTATCTGTAATAAGGCTGTCATTTACAACCTTAATGGTATCCTTTACGGGAACACCGAGGGTTGCACCGCCGAATACCATTGCGTCCTTTATGACCTTTTCGATATGCTGCGGATCAACAAGAGGTCTTGCGCCGTCATGTATTGCCACAAGCTTTGTATCCTCTGAAATCTGTTTAAGTCCCTTTATAACGCTTTCCTGCCGTGTATTTCCGCCCTCTGTAATTGTTTTAAGCTTGGTAATGCCGCATTTTTCCGCAGTTTCTCTGAGTGCGTCATGGTCACAGGGACGTGCAACAATTATAATTTCCGCAATCCTGCCGCATTTTTCAAATGCTTTCATAGTATTTCCTGCAACTGTGGTATCACCCAGCGGCAGAAGAATTTTGTTAAGACCCCGCATACGGGTCGCATTTCCTGCACATACAAGAATGGCAGATGTATCCTGCATAAAATTTACCTCCTGTAAAAAAATCCTGCTTCCGTCACAGCGGACAGAAACAGGATTATAAAGGCAATACCGCACAAAGCACGCCTGACGGCTCTGCACGCAATCTGCTTGCAGCTTTTCCGCCATATTTCACCAAAAGCCTCGTGAATACACAAAGTATTCACTGCGTTTTTGGTTTCATCTGACGAAAAATCTGACTGCGCATCTTACGCACAGTCTTTGTGCGGTATTGCCTAAGCTGATTTTCATATGTCCTTCTGCATACGGTAGGACAAGGTCATAAGGCTGTCGCCAAGATGCACATTCTCAACCATTATGCTGTCCCGGTCAGCTGTCAGATCACAGTGGCTGAAATTCCAGAAGCCCTTTATCCCAAGGCTTATAAGCTGCTCCGCAGTTTTCTGAGCCGCCTCCTGGGGTATGCACAGCGCAGCAACTAGAGGTTTGTTTTCATGGCAGAATACCGGGAGTTCCTCCATGTGCCTTACGGTAAAGCCGGCAATTTCCTTTCCGCAGATATTTCTGTCAATGTCGAAAATTCCTGAAAGACAGAAGCCAAAGGAGGGAAAGTCAATATTTGCCGCTATTACCCTGCCCAGATTACCGGCTCCCACAATGATTGCAGGACGTTTTTCGTCAAGACCGATTATAGCTTTCAGCTGTTTTTTCAGCGCAGTCACATTGTAGCCGTAGCCCTGCTGCCCAAATTCACCGAAGCAGCCAAGATCTTGGCGTATCTGGGACGCCGTGAAGCCGAGATGACCTGCAAGTTCACCGGAAGAGGTTCTCTCCTGCCCTTTGCTTTCAAGAGCAGAAAGAAAACGGTAATATTTAGGCAGCCGCCTTATAACAGATTCGGATATAGAATTTTTCTGCATAAAATAATTACTTCATCAGTTCAGCAAGTCTTTCATTGATAGCTTCCAGGAATTCCTTGGAATTTACCTTTTTCTTGTTTTCAAGCTTGGAGATCATGTAGAGGTCGCCTGTCATAATGCCGTCCTCAATGGTGCTGATGGTAGCCTTTTCCAGCTTGTCAGCAAATGCCATAAGCTCCGGCAGGTTGTCCAGTTCGCCTCTCTTGCGGAGTGCGCCGCTCCATGCAAAGATAGTTGCAACAGAGTTTGTGGAGGTTTCCTCGCCCTTCTGATACTTGTAGTAATGACGCTGAACTGTGCCGTGAGCAGCTTCGTATTCATAGATGCCGTCGGGGGATACCAGAACAGAAGTCATCATTGCAAGGCTTCCGTATGCTGTGGAAACCATGTCTGACATAACGTCGCCGTCATAGTTCTTGCAAGCCCAGATATAGCCGCCGTTTGAACGGATAACACGTGCAACAGCGTCATCAATCAGTGTGTAGAAATATTCAATGCCAGCTGCCCCAAACTTTTCCTTATACTCTGCGTCATAAATTTCCTGGAAAATATCCTTGAATGTGTGGTCATACTGCTTGGAGATAGTATCCTTTGTAGCAAACCATACGTCCTGCTTCAGATCAAGACCATAGTTGAAGCAAGCTCTTGCAAAACCTGCAATGGAGTTGTTCTTGTTGTGCAGACCCTGAATGATGCCGTCTGTATCCTTGAAATCAAAGATCTGCTGACGTGTTTCGTTGCCCTGTGGGTCTGTTACAACCAGTTCAGCCTTGCAGCCCTGCTTAACCTTCATTTCGGTGTTCTTGTAAACATCGCCGTAAGCGTGACGTGCAATTGTGATAGGCTTTGTCCATGTGGGAATATAAGGCTCAATGCCCTTTACCAGGATAGGTGTACGGAATACAGTACCGTCCAGAATTGCACGGATAGTGCCGTTGGGGCTTTTCCACATCTGGGAGAGATTGTACTCCGGCATTCTTGCAGCGTTGGGAGTGATAGTAGCGCACTTTACAGCAACGCCGTATTTCTTGGTAGCCTCTGCGCTGTCAATAGTTACCTGATCCTTTGTTTCCTCACGATAAGGAAGTCCCAGATCATAGTACTCTGTTTTAAGGTCAACGTAAGGTGTCAGCAGGATGTCCTTTATCCACTGCCACAGAACTCTTGTCATCTCGTCGCCGTCCATCTCTACGAGCGGCGTTGTCATCTGAATTTTAGCCATTGTTTTTCCTCCTGATTTTTCATTAAAATATTTGGGGTCAGCAGCACACACCATACATGAGAATGTCCCATTTAAGAATGCCCAGTATCAGTAAATGTGCCGGATAAAAAATGTAGAAGAACCACTTATGAAACGGTTTTCTGCTGCCGCTTTTTCCGTTATAGCAATATTGAAGCATTAAAGGCACCATAAAAATGCCCAGTATCCATAGACCTGTGTACCATGGTTCGGATATCAATAAAGTAAAGATACAGGATGATAAACCGACACAGAAAAAGGATATCCATTTTGAGCGTGTGTCATTGCGATAGATAAATAAGAACAAACACCACAATACATCAAATATTGCCCAGTCTCCAAAAATGGATAGTATGCACAAGCCTATTATACCGAGTATCTTTACCGGTTTAGAGCATTTGCCCTTATCCCAGAGCCATATTGCAAGCAGTCCCAGCAAAAGGGTATACAGTACGCCGAACTGAGGTGTGAAATGCCAGTCATTGACGATTTCATGGGATGCTCCATATACAGCGGATACCATGTAGATCGGTAAACGTCCGTATTCAAAATACACATATGGTACCCATGACAGCAATGCAAATATTCCAAGACGAATGGCATATTTTTTTACGCTTCTGGTGTAATAGTAACCCTCTGCTACAAAATACGCCATAGTAGGACCTGTAAGCCGTCCAATAAAGTGCATCACCTGTCCGAGCAAAGATTCTGTCGGTACAAATGCCCATGCTATATGGTCAATGAGCATAGCTGCAATAACTAAGTATTTCAGCTGATTGCGGTTTAAAAAGCCGTTTTTTTCATGAAGGTATATAATGCATTCACCTCCGGCTGTTTTTCAAAGTCCAGATAGAATTATGATGTTACTTTTCCTTGTTCTTTTTATTTTTACAATGATACAGAAGCCATACAAAGCCGCTGCCGATCAGCAGCACAATTACTGTCAGCAAAGGATTTCCTTTAATAAATGGTATAAGCTCCGGCAGCTGCTTTAATAAAAGAAATTTGTCATACAAATAATATATTATAATAGGAAGTAATGCGGCTATAACCAAAAGTATTACTGCAATTGTAAGTATTTGCTGCCGTTTCATTTTACGCTGATGTTTTATCATTGCCTTGCGCATGAAGTCGTCCTTCATGGCTTCTTCCATGGAAACATAATTTGTCTTATGTTTTCCCTGAGCTTTGTCATATTGTTCAAATATTTCTTTCAGCTCGTCAAATTTCATATTTCAGCATTCCTCTTGTAAATGTTAAAAAATACATTTCATGGTAACATCAATGCAATAAGCCCGATCACTGCGTAAGCGGCGTAATTAAAATATATCCTATTACACCCACTATAACTATTACGATACCGCTTATAATTTCAGCCGCCTTAGGCTTCATATTCGGAAAAAACTTTTTAAGCAGGAAATCAAGCAGTATAAACAGTCCGACAAGTGCCGCAACAAGCACAACATCATGCCATGAGCGTACACGGATACGGGTTCGGCGGATACTTGTTACAATAAAGTCCACTTTATTTCTCCTCTTACTTCAGATTCTCTCTTGTATAATCAAGCAGGCCGCCTGCAAGGATAATATCCTTTGCTCTGCCTGTCAGTTCGCAGAGTACCGGAATTTCCTCGTTTGTAGTCTTATTTGTAAGAGTAAGAGTGGTTTCGCCTGCGGAAATCTTCTCACGAACGTCCAGAAGCTCCAGTGTGTCGCCCTCTTTGATCTTGTCATAGTCAGCTTCATTTACAAATGTAAGAGGCAGGATACCTGCGTTTACAAGGTTTGCACGGTGGATTCTTGCAAAGCTCTTGACAAGAACTGCCTTAACGCCCAGATACAGCGGTGCAAGTGCAGCGTGTTCTCTTGATGAACCCTGACCGTAGTTGGAGCCGCCTACGATAATGCTCTTGCCCATTTCCTTTGCTCTTGACGGGAAATTCTCGTCACATACAGTAAAGCAGTGCTGAGAAATAGCCGGGATATTTGAACGCAGCGGAAGGATCTTCGCACCTGCCGGCATAATGTGGTCTGTTGTGATGTTGTCCCCAACCTTCAGTGAACAGCCTGCTGTGATAGTTTCCTCAAGCGGTGCAGTTTCCGGGAAAGGCTTGATATTCGGACCACGTAGAATCTCAACGCTGTCCATTTCCTCCTCAGATGCAGGAAGAACGATCATGTTGTCATTAACCTTGAACTTCTCAGGAAGAACAAACTCAGGCATTTCGCCCAGTTCTCTCGGGTCGGAAAGATAGCCTGTGATAGCTGAATATGCAGCCAGTTCAGGAGATACGAGATAAATCTGACCGTCCTTTGTTCCGGAGCGTCCCAGGAAGTTTCTGTTGAATGTACGCAGGGAAATACCGCCGGAATTGGGAGCCTGTCCCATACCAATACACGGACCACAGGCACTTTCAAGGATTCTTGCGCCTGCATCTATCATAATGCTCAGAAGTCCCATATCAGCCATCATATTCAGAACCTGCTTTGAACCCGGAGCAATTGCCAGGGAAACATCAGGATTAACAGTCTTGCCTTTAAGGATATGTGCAACCTTCATCATATCAAGGAGTGAGGAGTTTGTACATGAACCGATACAAACCTGGTCAACCTTCAGCTTGCCGATTTCCTCAACAGACTTTACATTATCCGGAGAATGCGGACAGGCTGCCAGCGGAACCAGCTTGCCAAGGTCAATTTCAACAACTTCATCATAAACAGCGTCCGGGTCAGCAGACTGAGGAGTCCATACGTCGCCTCTGCCCTGTGCTTCCAGGAACTGCTTTGTAACTTCATCAGACGGGAAGATAGATGTTGTTGCGCCAAGCTCTGCGCCCATATTTGTAATAGTTGCTCTCTCGGGAACGGAAAGGCTCTTTACGCCCTCGCCGCAATATTCGATGACCTTGCCTACGCCGCCCTTAACGGAAAGTCTTCTCAGAACTTCAAGGATAACGTCCTTTGCAGCAACCCAGGGAGAAAGCTTGCCTGTAAGCTCAACCTTTACAACCTTGGGGCAGGTAATGTAATATGTACCGCCGCCCATTGCAACAGCAACGTCCAGACCGCCTGCGCCCATAGCGATCATACCAATACCGCCGCCTGTGGGAGTATGGCTGTCAGAACCGATAAGAGTCTTGCCCGGAACGCCGAAACGCTCAAGGTGTACCTGGTGGCAGATACCATTGCCGGGACGTGAGAAGTAGATTCCGTGCTTCTTTGCAACACTGCCGATAAATCTGTGGTCGTCGGCGTTTTCAAAGCCGCTCTGGAGAGTATTGTGGTCAATATATGCCACGCTCCGTTCTGTCTTGACACGAGGAACACCCATAGCCTCGAATTCAAGGTATGCCATTGTACCGGTTGCGTCCTGTGTAAGGGTCTGGTCAATGCGGATTCCAATTTCCTCGCCCTTGACCATTTCGCCTTCAACAAGGTGTGCGCTCAGGATTTTTTCTGTCAGGGTAAGACCCATATCCATCATTCCTTTCGTAAATAACATTTGAAATATGCAAAAGTCTTCTGCATATATATTATTGTATCAACAACTAGTCAGTTTGTCAAGAAATTAACAAAGATTCATTACATTCCAAATCAAAAACTATGTTATCGAAAGAGGGTATTTGCTATATGAATAAAAATAATCAAATAATGATAAAGCTTTTGTATTCCGTCAGTGAAGAAATATCATCTGAGGAAAAAGACGGCAGGCTCTATGAATGCAGAAGACTTAAAAAAGATGAGAAGGACAGAGCATACGATATAAGAAAAAAACGTGCTGCAATCGCTGAGATTTTGGCGAAAACACAGAGAATTTTGTATAATGATTGATTTTTGAGAAAGAGTATGCTATAATAAATGCAAAGCATTTATTATAATTTATTTTAATGCCCTTGCAGATACGCAAAGCAAGCTTTGCTCCCTGCATATCGGGCAATTACAGCACAAAATCTTCGATTTTATGCTATAAAAATGCAAAGCATTTATTATAATTTATTTTAATGCCCTTGCAGATACGCAAAGCA
>JBJERG010000135.1:0-5480 GCA_051882155.1 Ruminococcus sp. | reverse complement strand
AGCTTTGCTCCCTGCATATCGGGCAATTATAGCACAAAATCTTCGATTTTATGCTATAATAAAAAAATTGCAGCAGGAGGTAAATATGGATTTGCATAAAATTGATTTACAGAAGACATTATGGTATAAGAAGCCTGCCGCTGACTTCAACCATGCGCTTCCTGTAGGCAACGGCAGAATAGGCGGCATGGTATACGGAGGAACTTCCTCTGAGCTTATAAGTCTGAATGAAGATTCCGTCTGGTCAGGCGGCAGACGTGAGAGAAATAATCCTGACGCTCTGGAGGGATTCAAAGAAGTACGCAGCCTTCTGAAGGAAGGACGTATTTCCGAGGCTGAAAAGATTGCCTTTGAAAAGATGCAGGGTGTGACATATAACAGCAGACATTATATGCCTCTGGGAAAGCTCTGCATTGAAATGGATTTTGAGGGCAAGGCCCGTGAATATATCAGAATGCTGGATCTTGAAACGGCAGTAACATCAGTCAGATTTACGGCAAATGATGTAAAATATGAGAGAGAGGTCTTTGTATCTGCTCCGGATAATGTTATGGCAGTGCATATAAAATCAAGCGAGCCCGGAATGGTGAACGTAAAGGCTATACTTGAAGGAAGAGATGACTATTACGACGACTGCCGTCCCTGTAAAGAGAATGCAATTATGTACAACGGAGGAACAGGCAGCCGCAGCGGTATTTCCTTTGCGGCGGTGCTGGGTGCGTCTTCCGTGGGCGGAAGGGTCTATACACTGGGAGGAAAGCTCATTGCAGAAAATGCAGATGAGGTGACATTTGTCATGTCTGTGGGAACCAGCTTTTACCACGGCGAAAGCTACGAGGAATCCGCAATGCTGGACGCCGAATATGCAATGGAATGCTCCTATGAAGAGCTTATGTACCGTCACATAAATGACTACAGAGAGCTGTTTTCAAGGGTCAGCATAGACCTTGAGGATAACAGCGAAGGCGGAAGCTCACTGCCTACCGACGAACGCCTTAACCGTCTGAACGGTGATGAGGGCGATTATAAGGAATGCAAGCTTGCAATTATGGACGCAGGACTTATGGCGCTTTATTTCAACTACGGACGTTATCTTATGATATCAGCAAGCCGTCCCGGTTCCCAGGCGATGAATCTCCAGGGTATCTGGAATGAGGATATGTGGCCTGTATGGGGCAGCAGATATACAATAAATGTAAATACCCAGATGAATTACTGGCCTGCGGAGGTGTGCAATCTGTCGGAATGTCATATGCCGCTGTTTGACCTTATAGAACGAATGCGTGAGCCGGGCAGGAAAACCGCAAAGGAAATGTACGGCTGCAATGGCTTTGTGTGTCATCACAATACGGATATATGGGGCGATACTGCACCTCAGGATCTGTGGATGCCCTCGACTATCTGGCCTATGGGTGCGGCATGGCTGTGCCTTCATATTTATGAGCATTATCTTTTTACCGAAGATAAGGAATTTCTGTCGGAAAAATATGATACCATGAGAGAAGCGGCACTGTTCTTTACAGAATATCTTATGGAAAATGACGAAGGTTATCTTGTTACAGGACCTTCTCTTTCTCCTGAAAACACCTATCGTACAGCAGACGGCACCGAAGGCTGTCTTTGCCTTGGTCCTGCAATGGATACGGAAATAATCACGGCGCTTTTCAGTGCTGTTGCAGAAAGCAGTGCCATACTTGGAAGAGATGAGGAATTTGCGGGAAAGCTCAGAGAAATGCTGGGAAAGCTTCCTCCGCTGAAAATCGGCAAATACGGTCAGATACAGGAATGGGCTGAGGATTATGATGAGGTGGAAGCAGGACACCGCCATGTATCTCATCTGTTTGCGCTTCATCCGGCGGATATTATCACGCCGTCAAAGACGCCCGGCCTTGCAAAGGCAGCAAGAGCCACTCTTGTAAGAAGACTTATCCATGGAAGCGGACACATAGGCTGGAGCAGAGCATGGATAATGAATATGTGGGCAAGACTCGGTGACGGCGGCATGGCATATGAGAATATACGGCAGCTCCTTGCATGTTCTACCAATCCCAATATGCTGAATTCTCATCCGCCTTTCCAGATCGACGGAAACTTCGGCGGTACGGCGGCTGTTGCAGAATGCCTTTTGCAGAGCCACGGCGGAGAGATACACCTTCTTCCTGCACTGCCCACTCCATGGAAAAACGGAAGCATATCCGGACTCTGTGCAAGAGGAGGTTTTGAGGTCAGCATCAAATGGAAGGACGGAAAACTGCTGGAGGCTGACATACTGTCCCGAAACGGCGGTATGTGCAATGTACGCTGCAATGAAGCTTTAAGCGTCAGCAGTCCGGAGGGAACAGTTGACGCAAGGACAGACGGCAGTGTTGTTTCCTTTATGACAAATCCCGGTCAGACATATTGCCTGAAGATATGAACAATATGACAATGAAAAAATATACAGCAGTCCTTGCAGCGGCAGTAATGCTGTTTTGCATGGCAGGCTGCACAGAGATAAAGCAGACAACGCCATACCTTGAAAGGCAGGCAATAGAATTTTCAGCAGCTGAAACCACCGCAGCTGAAACCACCGCATCAGTGACAACATCAGTTGCCACAACCACGGAAACAGTTCTGACAGGACCGGAGTATTCTGAAATACCTCTTGATGTTCCCAGTCTGAATATTCAGAATGTGGAGCTTACATATCAGGCAGAGGATATGGAGCTTCCTATCTCATTTGAAGCAAAAAATGAAAAGACTGACTATACAGGCAGCGGATATATAAGCGGTCTGAGAGGAGATCTCCAGAATACATTTATATTCAATGCAGAGGTTCCCTCCTCGCAGCATTATGACATTCAGCTGGTAGTATGTGCCGACGAAGGCGCTGAATGCGCCGTTACCATAAACGACGAAAAAACCGAGAAAATCGCTGTAGAAAGCAGCAGCAGATTTATATGCGCAACTATACCGGGCATATACATGGAAGCAGGAATGAACAGGATATCCATTCAGCAGATTGAAGGAGATATGCTTATAGACTGCATGGTGCTGCAAAATAACACATCTCTCAGTCCCAACAGGACTATAGAAGCAGTGCCTTCAGATGAAAACGCCTCACAGGAAGCAAGGACTCTGCTTGAATTTCTTTGTGATAACTACAGCAAGGCTGTGATTTCCGGTCAGCACGTTTCAGACAGTAAGGACAAAGAGATAAAACGTATCGTGGAAACCACAGGAAAATATCCTGCCATGCGGTTTGCGGATATGTATCCCTACAGCCTTAACGGCGGCAATGCCATAGATGACGATACTGTGAGTGCAGCCATTGAATGGAGCAAAAAAGGCGGAATAACCGGTCTTATGTGGCACTGGTTTGCGCCTTTGGGTGATGCCGGCACACTGGAGCCTGCGGGTGAATTCAGCCTTTCAAAGGCGGTTACACAGGAAAATGTGTCAGAGCTTACACCTTCACAGCTTGACAGGCTGGAAGAGCAGGGCAGTATTTCCGAAGAATGCGTCAGGATCATTGAAGATATAGACAGTGCGGCAGAAGGACTTAAAGAGCTTCAGAAGGCAGGAATTCCCGTTCTGTGGCGGCCGCTGCACCAGGCAGGAGCCGGAGCATACTGGTGGGACAGCGAAGGCAGTGAAGCTTATCTGTGGCTGTGGAACCTTATGTACGACAGAATGACAAAGTATCATAAGCTCCACAATCTTCTGTGGGTATGGAGCGGCGTTGATGATGAATATTTACCGGACAAAAGCCGTTTTGATATAGCGTCAGCAGATGTATATGTAACGGAAAATGAGGAATTCGGCAGCGGATACGAGTCTTTCTATGCTTTGCAGAAAATGGCTGAGGGCAAGCTTATCGCCCTCAGTGAATGCAGTTCTCTTCCGGATATACCCTGTGCATTCCGGGACGGCTGCGTATGGAGCTATTTCGGTCTGTGGTATGAGCCGTATCTTTCCGATGAGGACAACGCCTATACAGATTCAGAAACCCTTGTGAAGATATATAATTCCGAAGGCGTACTTACAAGAGAGGATTATATTGATTACTGCAAAAATCATTCCTCTGAATAAAAAAATAACGCTGCTGCAGGTTCAAAGGAGCCCTGCAGCAGCGTTTGCTTATTGCTTATAAAATATCATTCTTATATGTTCTTCTTTTTCTTAGTGCTTACGGCAACAGCTGTGCCGACAATAAGAGTTGCTGCCATTACAGCAGGAATATCCATGCTGTCGCCTGTTTCCGGTGAACTGCTCACAGCTGTGCTGCCGCCGGAAGTGCCGCTGTTTTCACCGCTGTTGTTTTCTTCGTCTTTGTTTTCAGCGTCGGGTGAATAAGTAACAAAGGCATTTTTTGCCTTGTCATATGAATATTTATATGAACCCTTTCCTAAGCCGTCAGTAAACGCCAGACCATCGTCATAATCAAAATACTTTATGGTGACAGAATTGCCGCTTGATGAAATGTAAGTAGCAGGATCACAGGACTGTTCAAATGTCATGTCATTTGTATATTCAACATCGCTTCCGCCTATTATTCCCATAAGGACATCGGCAAAAACATCAATATACTCTCTTCCGTTGATAAGTGTTTTGCTGAGGGAACCATCCGGTTCGATTTTATTGATGCTAAGGGACGCAGTTGTAAAAAGTTCTGAACTGTGATGATAAACTGTTGCAAGAAAACGTGTTCCGTCTTCAAGAGAGAAATAAAGATATTTTTCAATGCTGCCGTTTGTGGATTCAATCATGGGAGTTTCTCTTACAAATGCAACAGAATCAGCAGTTACATAATAAACAAAAACAGTTTTGTCCTTATATATATTCATATAAGCTTCAAGCTGACCATCTCCGTTGAAATCATCAAAAACAATGCTTTCAGGATCTCCGTATTCCGCAGTGAATTTGTCAAGAAGCGTCTGTTCTGTGACTTCAGTCTTTTCAGTATCCTCTGTTGGTTCTTCAGTTTCTTCAGCATCGGCTGCTTCTTCTGCTTCTGTGGATTCTTCGGTTTCTGCGGCTTCAGTTACATCAGTTGTTTCATCAGCTTCTGTTGCTGCTGTGCTCTCTTCAGCTGTTTCTTCTGCAACAGCCGCTTCTTCTGTTTCCTCAAGGGTTACAGATTCAGTCATAACCACTTCTTCAGCTGCTGTTACTTCTGCTGATTCCTCAAGGACTGCAGGCTCAGTTACAATTACTTCCTCTTCAGCAAATGCCGCTGTGCCAAAATTTGCTGCCGCAGCAGTCAGAGCAAAAACCGCTGCCAGTACTTTTTTCATTTTCATTTCAAATACCTCTTTCTTATTATTTTTGCAGATATTTTCCTGCAAAATTATTATAACACCGGTAAAATAAAAAGTATATACTCATTTAAGCATGAGTTTTGCAAGCGATTCTGACATCATATCTGATTCACGGAAAACTGTCACACGCAAATCAATTTTTAAATTATATGCTGTAAAATCAATCATTTTATGTAGGGG
>JBJERG010000134.1:0-6089 GCA_051882155.1 Ruminococcus sp. | reverse complement strand
CACTCCGTAACTTGATTTTGCAGTTTCAGTATACCACATTTCCGGAGAAAAATCAACAATGCTTCACCGCAATCAGTCTGTGAACTGCTTCATAGATACGCTTGGCAACATAAGGATTATTCATGGTATACAGATGAATGCCGTCCACGCCTTGAGAGATCAGGTCAACGATCTGATCTATGGCATAAGCTATCCCTGCATCTCTCAGCGCCACAGGATTATTTTCGTAACGCTCAATAATTTTCATGAACTTTTTCGGCAGATGGATTCCGCAGAGCTTTACCATACGTTCTATCTGTGCTTTGTTGGTGACAGGCATGATTCCAGCTTCAATTGGAACATCTATACCTGCGATTGATGCACGTTCACAAAATTCGTAAAAATAATTATTGTCCAGAAACAACTGTGTAATAAGATGAGAAACGCCGCAGTCCACCTTATGTTTCAAAAAGTTAATATCATCTATGATGCTTTGGCTTTCCGGATGTCCCTCCGGATAGCAAGCTGCAATGATGTTGAAATCATACCGCTCATGGATAAATTCAATAAGCTCACTGGCATGGCTGAAATTTCCGGCAGGAACAGTATTCTGAGAAATATCCCCTCGCAGAGCAAGGATATTTTCAATGCCGTTTTCTTTCAGACTGTCAAGTATCTGGACAGCCTGAGCTTCTGTTATGCCGATACAGGGCAGATGAGCTGCACTTTCAATGCCGTATTTATGCTTTACATCAGATGTAATCTGAATGGTTTTGCTTCCGTTTTTTCCGCCGCCTGCACCGTAGGTGACGCTGATAAAGTCAGGGTGAAGTCCTGTCAGACCGTCCAGTGTTTCGTAGATCACACTTTCATCAGTTGTGGGCTTTGGCGGAAATATCTCAAATGACAGGACAGTCTTTTCTTTAAAAAGTTCAGATATTTTCATTGCGTATTTCCTTTGCTGCATTAACGAGATTTTCAAGACTTGGAACGGTTTCCGCATTACCTCTGGTTTTCAGTCCGCAGTCCGGATTTACCCACAGCTTTTCTGCTGGAATACGGTCAAGCATCTTATGCAGAGCTGTTTTTATCTCCTCTTTGGACGGAACTCTCGGCGAATGAATGTCATATACACCGGGTCCCACCTCTGTGCGGAATTTATTTTCTTTCAGCACGTCAAGAATGGTAAGGTCAGAACGGCTTGCCTCAAAGGTGATAACATCAGCATCCATATCGTCAATATCTGTAATAATATCCGCAAATTCGCTGTAACACATATGTGTGTGTATCTGAGTTTCCGGTTTTACCCCGCTGTGAACCAGACGGAATGCCGGAATTGCCCAGTCAAGATAATCGCTCTTCCAGTCAGATTTTCTGAGCGGCAGCTTTTCACGGAGTGCTGCTTCGTCCACCTGAATGATGTTGATTCCATTTGCTTCGAGGTCGAGGACTTCTTCACGGATAGCAAGGGCAATCTGATAAGCACTTTCTTTCAGAGAAATATCCTCTCTTGGGAAAGACCAGTTGAGAATAGTAACAGGACCGGTCAGCATTCCTTTCATAGGTCTGTCTGTCAGGCTCTGGGCATATGACGACCATTTTACTGTCATAGGCTTTGCACGAGAGATATCACCCCATACAACAGGAGGCTTGACGCAGCGTGTGCCGTAGGACTGCACCCATGCCTTTTCTGTGAAGATATATCCGTCCAGACATTCGCCGAAATATTCTACCATGTCGTTGCGTTCAAATTCGCCGTGAACCAGTACATCAAGACCGATTTCTTCCTGCAATTTAACGCATTCAGCGATTTTCTCTTTCATATATGTTTCGTACTGTTCTTCACTGATTTCACCTTTGCGGAATGCTGAACGAGTTGTTCTTACATCTGCTGTCTGAGGGAAAGAACCGATAGTGGTAGTGGGCAGAATCGGTAAGTTGAAACGCTCTTTCTGAATCTTTTCACGTTCTGCAAAGGCAGGCTGTCTGACAAAGTCATTATCAGAAAGTGTAGCAACTTTTTGCTGTACGTCCGGATTGCCGCTGTTTCGTGGTTCCGCAAATAAACGTGCATTACGCTGATATTCTTCAGTTTCAATCGGCGTTTCTGATGAAAGGATTTTTTTGAGTTCCCCAAGCTCGGAAAGCTTTTCTTCCGCATAGGCAAAGTGTTTTTTATAGCTGTCTGCAAGCTTTGTTTCATTTTTCAGTGTGTACGGAACATGAAGCAGAGAGCAGGAAGTGTTCAGCACGATTTCACCGCAGTGCTTTTGCAGTTCCGAAACTGTCAGGAGCGTATTGCTGTAGTGATTGCGCCAGATGTTCTTGCCGTTCACAACGCCTGCAAAGAGGATCTTTTCTTTCGGAAATCCGTTTTGCTGAACAAGTTCAAGTGACTGTTTTCCCTCCACAAAATCAAGACCTATACCGTCAAAATTCAGTCCGCAGAGTTCGCCGTAGCAGTCACGGACATCACCGAAAAAGGTCTGCAGCAGAATCTTTATACCGCACTTCTCAGAAAGAATCTCCTTATACAGATGAACGAAAAGTTCCTTGTCTTCCGCAGTCATATCCATAACAAGGCATGGTTCGTCCAGCTGTACCCATTCTGCGCCTAATCCTGCGAGCTTTCTGAGAATATCGCAATATGCAGCGATGGCAGGCTGAATAAAGTCAGCTGCGGTTTTCTCACCGGTATACTTTGCAAGCTTCAGAAATGTATAGGGACCAATAATGACAGGCTTAGTTGTTACGCCGTTTTCTAATGCTTCTTTGAATAAATCAAATGGTTTGTTTCCGGTAAGCTTTATTTCTGTGTTATCGTCAATTTCAGGAACCATGTAATGATAGTTGGTGTTGAACCACTTCTTCATGGCAAATGCTTTCACATCGCCATTTTCGCCCTGATAGCCTCTTGCCATAGCAAAATATGTGTCCAGTTCCGACAAGCCGAGATTTCTGTATCTGTCGGGTACTGCATTCAGAAGAACCGCTGTGTCCAGCATTCCGTCATAGAATGAAAAGTCATTGGAGGGAATAAAGTCCAGTCCGCTTTTACGCTGTATTTTCAGATTTTCAAGGCGTAATTTCTTTGCAGTTTTCTGAAGTTCGTCTGCTGATATTTCATCTCTGAAATATTTTTCGCTTGCAAATTTCAGCTCACGCAATGAGCCGATTCTCGGGTATCCTATAATTGATGTTTTCATGTTATATCACCTTTCCGATTGATTTGATATAATTATAGCATATATTTTACGGTATGTGGTAACTGCTGTTTTTTATGGTCAGACATAGTTTTAAGTTATGCCGATGATAATAAAGAAAGAGTGCTGCTCTGAGAGCAACACTCTTTCTGAGGACGTAAAAATATTATAATTTCCAGCTTGCAGCCGATTTTCTTCTATATATACATTCAGTTTTTTAGATGTCCTGTAATAGCCAGCCTCAAACTGGAGCATTGTTATGTGGTACTTGACTACTGAACCGATAACCACGCTTGCCAGCAAAATTCCGAAACATTCCAGCATCAATTCCAAAGTAACATTTCTTTGTGCTGAAACATATGCGCAGGCGACTTTCTGCTTTTCACTGCCCGAAGGTTTAAAAATATTCCGGTCAAGAAGTTCTTTAATTTATATCTCCTCCGCAGCAAGACCAATTCTTTTCAAAATCTCATTTTCCGGAAGTCCGGCATTTTCGCTCACAACAAACCTTGAAGTTTTGTACAGTTCTGGCTGCGTCACATTCAGTCCATTTACTGTCACACTTCCTTGAATATCACCTCATAATAAATGCCAATGTTGATAAGATTTTACCCTTTAATGTGTTTGCTTTTTTCACTCATGGAAACTCCTCCTTGAAGTTAGCTTTTGCTAACTATGCTGTATTTTATGTGCCGGATCAAAGACCCGGTACATTTTATTATAGCATAAAATCGAAGATTTTGTGCTATAATCGCCCGATATGCAGGGAGCAAATCTCTGATTTGCGCATCTGCAAGGGCATTAAAATAAATTATAATAAATGCTTTGCATTCATTATAGCATATAATAAATGGTTTTCTGTCCCATATCCCGATTTAGATTTTATGTTCCGATCAGACTTATTTTTTCCTATTACTGTGCAGTATCTATTTATTCCACTTTTTCACCCCTCCGTGACAAGCACATCCGTTAGGACAACAGGAGCATTTTCCGCCGCAGAGGGACTTGCCTTTTTTCTTATCCCTGTAAAGCTGCCTTGCCGAAAGAAAAAGAATACCTGCAACTATTAATCCGATTATTACCGTAGCCATATCGTCACAACCTTTCTGAAAATTATGAACTGAGCTTTACAGTTCTTGTAAGTCTGCTGCTTTCTTTATATGGTCTTACAAGCATATATACCATAAATGCCAGGATAATCACTGCAAAGATCAGTCCGATAACATTCGCACTTCCTGTGAACAGAAGTCCGAACTGATAGATGATAAGTGATACCGCATAAGCAAATAAACACTGATAGCCAATCGCAAACGCCGTCCACTTTGCGTTGTTCATCTCACGTCTGATAGCGCCCATAGCTGCAAAGCAGGGAGCACAGAGAAGGTTGAACACAAGGAATGAATAGCCCGAAAGTGCAGTGAAGCTTGATGTCATAAGTCCCCAGATCTCGTCACCATTTTCTGAAATTTCACCGCCAAAGTGAAACAGTGTACCGAATGTGGCAACAACATTTTCCTTGGCGATAAGTCCGGTAACCGCTGCAACAGCCGCTTTCCAGTCGCCCCAGCCCAGAGGTGCAAACAAGGGAGCAATAAATCCGCCTATATTTGCAAGCACCGAGTTGTCAAGGTCTTCTATCATACCGAAGCTGCCATTTTCAATGCCGAAACTTTGCAGGAACCAAAGCACCACAGTTGAAAGAAGAATGATTGTGCCTGCCTTTTTGATAAAGGACCAGCCACGTTCCCACATTGAACGGAGAACATTTCCCGCAGTCGGAAGATGGTATGCAGGAAGTTCCATTACAAATGGGGCAGGATCGCCTGAAAACATTTTTGTCTTTTTGAGCATGATTCCCGAAATGATGATAGCTGCCATTCCGATGAAATATGCGGAGGTCGCAACCCAGCCTGCATTATTAAAAAGTGCGCCTGCTATAAGTCCGATTATTGGCAGTTTTGCACCGCAGGGAATAAATGTTGTTGTCATAATCGTCATTCTTCGGTCACGTTCGTTCTCAATGGTACGGCTTGCCATAACCGCAGGCACACCGCAGCCGGTACCGATAAGCATAGGGATAAATGACTTGCCCGAAAGTCCGAATTTTCTAAATATCCTGTCCATTACAAATGCAATTCTTGCCATATATCCACACGACTCAAGAAAAGCAAGAAAGATAAACAGCACAAGCATCTGGGGAACAAATCCCAGAACTGCACCTACACCTCCGATAATGCCATCAACCACAAGTCCTGTCAGCCAGTCTGCACATCCAACACCTTCAAGTAAATTTTGTGTTCCGGGAAGTATCCATTCACCAAAGAAAATATCGTTTGTCCAGTCGGTAGCCCAGCCGCCTACGGTCGTTATGGAAACATAGTAAACGATAAACATAACCGCCGCAAATATGGGCAGTGCCAAAAAACGATTTGTTACAATGCGGTCAATTTTATCCGAAATTGTCAATCCGCCCTTGTTTTTCTTTTTAAGGCAGCCCTTTATGATCGTGCCTATGTAAATGTAGCGTTCATTGGTGATAATGCTTTCGCTGTCATCGTCCATTTCCTTTTCAGCGGCGGCAATATCCGCTTCGATATGTGCCTTTTTATCTTCAGTAAGGTTCAGTGTTTCATATACCTTTTCATCACGTTCAAAAAGCTTTATTGCATACCAGCGCTGCTGTTCTTCCGGAATATCATGCAGAACACATTCTTCGATATGTGCAATTGCGTGTTCAACACAGCCGCAGAATTTATGCTGAGGTATTGTTTTTTCACCCGATTTTGCTGCTTCAACTGCCGCTTTTGCTGCCTCGTTTATGCCGATACCCTTTAAAGCGGAAATTTCCACTACCTTACAGCCAAGCTCCTTTGAAAGCTGTTCTATGTTGATTTTATCTCCAGATCG
>JBJERG010000133.1:0-6119 GCA_051882155.1 Ruminococcus sp. | reverse complement strand
TAGATAATTATGATTCGTATATGAGTGCATTTTACAGGTATATTGCAGAGGAATACAGCTGGGTTGATGTAATCAGAAATGACGAGAAAACTGCGGAGGAAATCGCTGCCCTCAGACCTGAGGCTCTGATTATTGGTTCGGGTGCAGGAACTGTACAGGATACAGGAGTATGCAGGGAGGTCATCATGCAGTGCCTGGGCAGAATACCTGTTCTTGGAGTGGGACTTGGCAGTGAAATACTCGGTGAATGTATAGGTTTATCTTTTAAGGATATGCCCTGTCCTTCGGGAAAAATGTATAACATTGGCTTTGATAAAGACTGCAGTCTTTTCAGATCGGTAACAGACATACTGCCGTGTATGTGTAATATTGCAAGAGCAGTAAATACAGACAGCCTTAAAGATGATGTTAAAATTACCATGAGAGATGAATACGGCAGAAATATTGGTTTCGCCTGTGAAGAGAAAAAGGCATACGGTATACCGGTTTATCCTGCATTTATTGGTGCTGAGGGCAAAAGGATATTATATAACTTTATATCTCTTATAAATAACTGATATGTACAGAATGAATAAAATCATAAATATAAAAAAATATTCTGAAAAAGTCTGGAAATCACGGAAATAATATGATATAATAAAAAAATAAAGTACTTTTTGAAGGAGATCAATATGTTAGGAATAGATTGTCATACACATACAGGAGTTTCGCCGGACGGAAAAGGAACGGCAGGTGGACTCTGCAGAAGTGCAATATCAAATGGACTCAATGCAATTGCAATAACAGAGCATATTGAACTGAACAGATGGTTCTCTCAGGACCATTATGGAATTGTTCCAAAAAATGATGATGAAATATTCAATTACTGCGATATTATGGAAAGTGCCATGAAGCAGAATTGTGCTGCAAGGGATAATTACGGCTCACGCATTCATATAATAAGCGGTATAGAGCTTGGTCAGCCTCATGTTGATTTTGGTCTTGCAGAAGCTGTTATGCACGATATCCGTCTTGATTATGTCATTGCTTCTCTCCATGAGCTGCAGGGCAAGGAGGATTTCTATTGTCTTGATTACAGCCGTGAATCCGTAACCGAGCTTCTGGATGAATATTTCAAGGAGCTTTACAAGATATGCAGCTGGGGCAAATTTGATGTTCTGGGTCATATAACGTATCCTCTTCGCTATATAGAAGGCGAACACGGCATAAATGTTCCTATGGAAAGCTATGAGGAGCAGCTTCGTGAATGCCTTAAGGCTCTTGCAGGAGCCGGAGCCGGCATAGAAATAAATACATCAGGACTCAGGCAGAAATACGGAAAGACATTCCCGACGCTTGAAATACTGAAAATGTACCGTGAGTACGGCGGTGAAATGGTAACAATCGGCTCTGACGCACATTGTGCAGATGATGTTGGCAAGGGTATACATGAAGGAATTAAGCTGGCTGAAGAAGCCGGATTCAGTTATCTTTGCTATTTCAGCGAACGTGAACCGATTTACATAAAAATCGTATAATGAAAGGAATCAGTATCATGAATAACAAACTAATATCTCTGCTTAAACAGAATGCCCGTCTTTCCAATGAACAGCTGGCGGTTATGCTTGGCATGACTGTTGATGAGGTGGCAGGTGAAATACAGGAGCTTGAAAAATCCGGCGTGATAATGGGCTACAGTGCCATTGTAAATGCAGAAAAGATTGCTGATGAAAAGGTTACTGCTGTAATAGAACTGAGAGTTACACCACAGAAGGACTGCGGATTTGAAGAAATAGCTAAAATCATAACAGGCTATGAAGAGGTTGAAAGCGTTTCTCTTATGGCAGGAGCATATGATCTTGCGGTTACGGTGAAGGGCAATAATGTTAAGGATATCGCTATGTTTGTTGCACAAAGACTTGCACCTCTCAGCGGCGTTCTTTCAACGGCAACCTATTTTGTACTGAAAACTTACAAGGAAAAGGGTATCAGCATCAGCGGTGAGGAAAAGGATGAGAGAGAATTCTTTCTTCCGTAAACCGGCATTGCCTGAAACAGGAGAGGAGGATCACAGAAGTGATAAATTATGATTCATTGCTTTCTGAAAAGGTAAAGGAAATGAAGCCTTCCGGTATAAGAAAGTTTTTTGATCTTGCTGCAAATATGGAAGGCGTTATAAGTCTTGGTGTTGGTGAACCTGATTTTCAGACTCCATGGCTCGTAAGAAAGAAGGCTCTTGACGTTCTGGAGAGAAAGCGTATGATATACAGTTCAAATCAGGGACTTGCAGAGCTGCGCAGCGGAATATCAGAGTATCTTGAACGCAAATATAATCTTAAATATGACCCGGCAGGTGAAATTGTAGTAACAGTAGGCGGTTCTGAGGCTATTGATATTGCTATCCGTGCCCTTGTTAATCCCGGTGACGAGGTTCTTATTGTTGAACCATGCTTCGTATGCTATAAGCCTATAGTGGAGCTTATGCACGGTGTGGCTGTATCAATTCCCACAAAGGAAGAGAATAAATTCAAGCTTATGCCTGATGAACTGAGAAGCCGCATAACAGACAAAACGAAGCTTCTGATACTGCCTTATCCAAACAATCCTACAGGCGGCATTATGACAAGAGAAGATCTTGAGGCTGTAGCAGAGGTGCTGCGTGATACCAATGTACTGGTTTTATCAGATGAGATATATTCCGAGCTTACATACGGCAGAAAGCACTGTTCAATTGCAGAGATCGAAGGCATGAGGGAGAGAACCATATATGTAAGCGGCTTTTCAAAGGCATTTGCAATGACAGGCTGGCGTCTGGGTTATCTCTGCGCTCCTAAGCCGCTGGCTTCTCAGATGCTTAAAATTCACCAGTATGCCATTATGTGTGCGCCTACCATGAGTCAGTATGCAGCTTTGGTTGCACTGAAGGACTGCGATGAAGAGGTCAGAAAAATGGTGGAGGAATACAATGTCCGCAGGCGTATTCTGGTTGAAGGCTTTAACCGTATAGGTCTTTCCTGCTTCGAACCTGAGGGTGCATTTTATGTGTTCCCGTACATCAGAAGCACGGGCATGACAAGCGAAGAATTCTGTTCACGCCTTCTGGAGGAAGAAAAGGTTGCTGTAGTTCCGGGTAATGCCTTCGGTGAAAGCGGAGAGGGATTTGTCCGTGTATCCTATGCTTATTCCCTGAAGCACCTTATGCAGGCTCTTGAATGTATTGAGCGCTTTGTGAAGAACCACAAAAAAGGAGAATGACATTCCCGATTATGAAAACTCTTGAGATAAAAGCACCTGCAAAGGTAAATCTTGCTCTTGATATTACCGGAAAGCGTGAGGACGGCTATCATCTTCTGGAAACTGTGTTTCAGAGCATATCTATATATGATAAGCTGAGAATTACCCTGACATCTGAAGCCGGTATAAGGCTTTCATGCAGTGAACCCTGGCTGCCCTGCAATGAGAAGAATCTTGCATATAAGGCGGCATATGCCTTTATACGCAGAGCAGAGATAAAAAAAGGCGTGAGAATTTTTCTTGAAAAGAAAATACCCTCACAGGCAGGCATGGGCGGAGGAAGCTCTGATGCTGCCGCTGTTTTAATGGGCATGAACATTCTCTGCGGAAATATGTTTTCACGTGATGCCCTTTGTGATATGGCAGCATCTCTGGGTGCTGATGTGCCGTTTTTCCTGTATGGCGGAACAGCCTATGCAGAAGGAATAGGTGAAAAGCTGGAGCAGCTGCCGTCACTCGCAGGAATTCCTGTAGTTGCGGCAAAGGGTAAAGGAGGAATATCCACACCGGAGGCATACAGAAGAATAGACGCTCTTGAAAATCCTGTTCATCCCTGTACAAAGGCGTTAAGAGAAGCTGTCAAAGCAGGAGCGGATACGGATAAGCTCTGGCAGTACTGCGGCAATATCTTTGAACAGGTAACAGAACTCAGAGATGTGGCAAATATAAGAAAAACAATGCTTAATATGGGCGCTGCTTTTGCCTGTATGAGTGGAAGCGGCTCGGCTGTTTTCGGTATTTTCCGGGATAAAAAAACTGCCGGGCTTTGCAGAAATAAGCTTGCTGCAAGATATCCCTTCGCAGTCTGCTGTGAAACTACAGGCAAACAGATACTGCACCAAAACAACCTGGAGGAAGATAAATGCTCAAAAGAATTGTAAGTATACAGGATATTTCCTGCTTTGGAAAATGCTCTCTTACTGTAGCACTGCCGATACTGTCTGCTATGGGACTTGAAACAGCTGTTGTTCCCACAGCAGTGCTTTCCACTCATACAGGAGGCTTTACCGGCTATACTTTTCGTGACCTTACTGAGGACATTCCCGAAATTTCAAAGCACTGGGAAAGCCTGGGCCTTAAATTTGACGGCATTTACACAGGTTATCTCGGTTCTATAGAACAGGTTAATATTGTGTCTGATTTTTTTGATAAATTCAAAGGTGAGGATACTAAAATAATAGTTGATCCTGTTATGGGCGACGCCGGCAAAATGTACGCAGGCTTCACACCGGCGTTTGCTGCGGAAATGAGAAAACTCTGCGGAAAAGCTGATGTTATCGTTCCAAATATGACAGAGGTGTCGCTCCTTCTTGATGTTCCCTATACTGAGAATTACGATGAGGTATATATTAGGGAAATGCTCCGGAAACTGACAGATCTTGGCTGTGATACAGCTGTAATTACAGGCGTATGCTATGGCGACGGAAGACATGGCGCTGCTGCTTATGATAAAAAGTCAGATACATTCAGCAGTTCTTTTGAAAGACATATCGATTGTGCTGCTCATGGTACGGGAGATATATTTTCAAGTACTCTTTCCGGTTCAATAATTAACGGAAGTACATTACAGGAGGCACTTGATACAGCAGTATCATTTACATTCAGATCTATTGAAGCAACTTTGCCTGATATTGACAAGTACTGGTACGGTGTATCCTTCGAAAAATGTCTGGGAATGCTCAGCAAGTAATATTATATAAAAACATGGAGCCGATACATAGTAAATGTACCGGCTCTTTAAATTATGTATGCAATGAAGTCATTATCGGGAAACAGCAAGGAATATCTGTACAGCTGCATAGATTACCGGCTGGTGAATAAGGTAAATGATCAGAGAATGGCGGCCCATCCACTGGAGAAATCTTATATTAAAGGGTGACAGATATTTCAGAAGATCATTCTTTTTGAAGATCATGAAAAGGAAATATCCAGAAAAGTACAGAAAAATCCATGGTATAACCGGAAAATAATCGCTGGAGCGAAATCCGGCATCCGGAAATCCCAGATATGCAGTCAGACTGTTCTGATAGAGAAATGAAGGCATTTCTGCAATATTAAACTGCTCAAATCCAAGGGATCCATCCGGAATATTTCTTGTAATAATAAATGCGGAAAGGCATATTATGAATCCGGCAGAAGGCGGGAATTTTTTGAAAAAAGAATCAAGGGGTACAGTCAGTATCATTCCTGTAGCTATCAGGCACAGAACACCGTATTTTACAGCTTCATCGGGTGTGGCTAACATAGTTATAACGCTTACTAACACTGAACATATCAGAATAATAATGCCCCGCTTTAATCTGTGGTGACCAAGTCCCGTGCAGAAGCCGGACAGCAGAATAAAGGTCCAGCATATGCTTTGCTGCCATATATAAGCACCTGTGCTGAAAAACCAGGGCATATGGCATTGTGCTATAAATGCCAGATCCCATAATGTATGATATATGATCATTCCAAGAAGTGAATATCCTCGGATAATATCAGGCAGGGTAAGACGTTTGTTTTCCATATGAATCTCCTTGCTTTAGTATTACATATGAATAATAACACACTATTCATTTACTGTCAAGAAGCATATTTTATGCGTGTTCTGCATTTTTATCAGCTTAACACATTTTTTCGGTTAATCACAAAAACAGGGCGCTTTGCTTGACATTTTGTGGAAAAAATGCTATAATTAGAGAAATTATAATCAAAAGTAATATAATGGATATAGGGCATCTCTAAATACTCCGAATTCGTCAGATGAGGCACAGATTTACGGCAGATTCACTTGAGGAAAAACGCAGGAATACTTTGTGTATTTCAAGTTTTTTTGAAAGTGAAGATGGCGTGAAGATGTGCTT
>JBJERG010000132.1:0-6158 GCA_051882155.1 Ruminococcus sp. | reverse complement strand
CCCATATCATCTTGAATTCAGGTCCGGGAACCGGAAAAACGTATACAATAATACAGCGTTTGATATATATTCTTGCAAATGGCCTTTGTCCTGCTGATGAAATATATATCTTATGCTATACACGTTCTGCCAAGAAAGTGGTTGAAAGCAAAATTGACCAAGCTGTTACCGATGGCTTAATTCAGCCTTCCGCTAAAAACATCTGCGTTTTGACTTTTGATTCATATGCTACATATTTTCTTATGGATATGAAGAATCAAGGTGTTATTAGGGAAAACTTCGAGAGCTATGATTACAACGATAGAATAAAGCTATTTAACAAATACATAACGCAGGAAGATTTTGAAGGCATCAGCTATTTTATTGTTGATGAGATACAGGATCTTGTAAATGAACGTGCCAAAATGGTTCTGAAGATACTGAACTGCTTAAAATGCGGTTACTTGCTTGCCGGAGATCGCTGTCAGTCAATATATGACTATGAAGCCGATGATGACGCTACACTGGATTCAGTAGAGTTCTATAAACGTGCTGAAATGCAGTTTCCTGACGATATGTTAAGATACGAAATAACAGTAAACAGAAGGCAATCACCGGAACTTGCAAATGAATCTGAAAAAATGCGTAAAGTATTACTTAACTACAGCTTTTTAGAACAGAATAAGTATGCAAAAGAAAAACTATCAGATTATTCAGGTCAGACTAAGATAGAGCATTACATAAAAGCCCTTGCCGATGCACCCACTGTGCCAACAGCCATTCTGTGCCGTAATAACGGCGAAGCTGAATACATAAGCGGATTATTATGTGAAAAAGGAATCCCTCACACTTTAAACAGAGGTGTAAATAACGTCCTTCCGCTCCCCCGATGGATAGCTGACGTATTCTGGGATTATTGCTGTGAAACGATCAGTCAGAAAGATTTTTCAGAACGATTCAGATTCAGATGCAATTCCGATATTGACCCCGATTTGCTATGGAAACTAATCTGCAAATTAACCGATTCACGAGATAAGGCTGTCATAAACGTTTCAAAACTGATAACAGCTCTTACGATAACTAATAATATCCCCAATGAATTTTATGATGAAGCTCCAAGGCTCACTGTTTCAACTATACACAAAGCTAAGGGAAGTGAGTTTGACAGGGTAATACTTGTTGATTCCGATATCAAGCCTTCCTCAGAAAGTGCTGAAGAAGCAAGAGTAAGATATGTTGCTCTTACTCGTCCAAAAAATCAGTTTATTACTATGAAGAAAAATACAAAGTATTTCAAACGAACAATGTCCGGACGAGTTATTGAAACAGGATTGCATAACATCTATAAGGCCAATAACAAATATTGCAAATGCATAACTGTAGGATTAAGCGGAGATATTGACAATAACTCATTTGTATCCGGTGATTTTGAGTCTATACTTGATTTGCAGGAATACATCATAAATAATATCAATATGTACGATAAGCTGTCTGCAAAGCGCTCGTTCAGTACAGGATCTTATGAAATCTTCCACAACGGACGCTATATCGGATCTCTTTCTAAAAACATGACAAGTGAAATTGATCTTGGTGTAAATTCAACAGATTATAGATATAATCTTCCCGACAGCCTTGAGAATCTTTATGTAAGCGAAATTACCACAGAGGTGCTTAAGCAGTTCAGCACAAAAGTTCCAGCAGAATATCAACAGTCAAGAATATGTTTCGGTATTCAGATAACGGGACTTGCAAAACTTGTATTTGAAAAGAAGTGATAATATGTCGCATTATTCCGAATTTTATAATGCAATAGATGATATTGCAAAGCATCTTAGGACCGATTTGATCGGCCCCATTGAAAATGAAGAAGTATTGGAAATTGAAGAACCCTTGAGCCGCTATGCTCTTGGAATACTTTGGGCACAGCCAAAGAGCAGAAATTCTGAAGAAGTTGAACCAGATATCTCAATGGAAGAAATGTTCGAGGAAGAATCAGAAGATAACGGCAGTTCTAACAACATCAGCATTTTTAAACCATCTGCAATGGGAATTTCTTTTACTTCACGAGCAGGTCATAAACTAAACATCTCCTTCAGCTATGCTGTCTATCATCATTCCGAAAGAATTATTTCGGATAACGGAAAGGAAGTAAAGCGTCATTATTATTCACGGGAAGCAAGAAACTTTCAGGCTGATATGATTATCCCCGATAATATATGCAGAGTAATCGTCTGTGACAAAGAAAGCAGCGATATTCTGATCTATCTCTATGTCAGAAGAATCGACGCTGAAAACAACGAGCTTGTAACAGTATCCGTCATAAATAAGAATAAGGCAGGAAGCGATTTTATTGAAAGCAACACCGGCGCATTATTCCAGTGTGCTTTATCAATTAAGGACGATAACGGGTTTATGCCGGTTTATACAAGAAGCAGCCATAAGTCATTCGAAGAAGAAAAGAATGATATGCTCTATGATTCTGTAAACAATTATTCTTATGGTCACGGATGCTCGTCAGTCAACATTACAGAACAAGGCATTATAACAGAAATAAGAAGCGAATTTATTCCCCAGTATCGCATGCTTCAGATGATGCCAAGGCTTATTGATAACTCAGAATATCTATACATGAATTATTGGAAAAATGCAGACAAAAGCTCTGCTTGTCTTGAACTTGATTCCTTTATCATGCAATATCAGGAATGGTATATGCATTTAAAAAGCAGAACTGAAATTATCAATAAATATCCTGATGCCGCATCAGATTCATTCAGTAAAATAGAACGCTGTATATATCGCCTTCATAAAGGCGTAGACGTGCTTCGTAATAATGATACAGCATGGAAAGCATTTACATACATGAACGAAGCTATGCTTCTACAGCGTATTAAAACAAAGCGCTGCTCACCCGATATAGTAAGCTGGTATCCATTTCAGCTGGCGTATATACTTCAGATTATACCGGACATTGTCGATAACAATTCAGAATACCGCAACGATGTAGATCTCTTGTGGTTCCCTACCGGCGGCGGTAAAACAGAAGCTTATCTCGGCTTGTCTGCCTTTTCTATTTTTTTCAGAAGGCTTAGTGAAAGAAACAACAATATAAATGGCGTAACTATCATAATGAGATACACCCTTCGTCTTCTTACACTGCAGCAATTTGAAAGGGCTACTGCTCTTGTGTGTGCTTGTGAATATCTGAGAAAAAAGTATGATATACCGGGCTGCGAGATATCTATCGGTTTATGGATAGGTTCGGGAATGACTCCCAATCATATAGAAGACGCCTCTGAAACATTGAAAAAAATCCGCGAAGATTCTACAGCAACAATATATGAAGCAAATCCGATGCAAATCACCAAATGTCCCTGGTGCGGTGCACATATCGGAATCGGAGGCTACGAAATTATCAACGGCGAAATGAATATTTCATGCCATAATAATCCCGATTGCGAATTTCATGATCATTTACCTATTTATGTAGTAGATGATGATATCTATCGAATTGCTCCCACATTTGTTTTGAGTACAGTAGATAAATTCGCAAGAATAACATGGGAAGAGAAGGCAGGAAATCTTCTTGGCGCAAATGGCTGCAAGCCACCGGAGCTTATAATACAAGACGAACTTCATCTTATTTCCGGTCCCCTTGGTTCAATAACAGGAATATATGAAATGGCAATCGAGAATATTTGCAGTCACTACGGAAAGGTTCCCAAAATAATTGCGTCAACAGCCACTGTAAAGAATGCTGATAAGCAGATTAAAATTCTTTACAACAGGAAAATGATACAATTTCCTCCCAGCGGATTATTACACACAGACTCATTCTTTGCTGTTGAAGCAGATGAGACAAAACGTCCTGCAAGAACATATCTTGGCGTATGTTCTATTGGTTTCGGCACATCGGAAATACTTATAAAGATTTTTGCATTACTTACTTTTATGAAACATCTATACAGGCTGCAAGGCAAACCAACCGGCGTTATCGACCAGTTTTACACCTGTGTAGGATATTTCAACTCTTTAAAAGAACTTGGTTCCAATTCAATCATTATATCGGATCGTATCTCAGCAGAAATAAAATATCTTGCAGCTTATAAATTTAACAAAGAAGCTGAAAGCGTTAATATGAAAATCGATTGCGTCAATGCTGACATACCGTCTTATCTCAAAAATAACGAACTCACAAGCCGTAATTCTGCCAAAGAAATCAAAGCAGTTCTCGAAAGACTTACCAATAAATTTACAAGCGAGGATTGTTTTGATTATATAATGGCTTCCAATATGCTCTCTGTCGGAATAGATATCGACAGACTGGGTGTAATGTGTGTATACGGTCAGCCAAAGTCAAACTCAGAGTATATCCAGGCTACAAGCCGTGTAGGAAGAACAAATCCAGGGCTTGTTATTTCCCTTTACAATAATATGAGATCAAGGGATAAGTCTTACTATGAGCGGTTTTGTTATTATCACAGCACGTTTTATAAATACGTTGAATCCACAAGCGTTACATCGTATTCTCCGCGTGCTATCGAAAAGGCTCTGCACTGTGCAATGATGGCAATTATACGGCATACAATACCAAGATATAACCCAAATGAAAATGCCTGCAAATTTATCAGAGAAGATAAAGACATTGAATCCGTTAAACAAGGCGTATTAAAGCGTGTCGAGGAAATCGAACCACGAGTAAGAAATTTTGCAGAAGAGTGGCTTGATTACTATCTGGATTGCTGGGCGGAGCTTTCAGGATCATTGCCAAATACACTATCCTTTTCAAATTATCGGAATGAAGATACAGCGCTGTTCCGCAGTGCTGACAATCAAAGCAGTTCGGATATACCGACGATTCTTAATTCTGTAAGAAATGTTGAATCTTCTGCAGATGTTTACTTTACTAAAAGATAGGGGGCGTTATAATGCCAAGACCTACATTCAGAAAAAAAAACAATGACAATGACGGCAGTATTTCCATCTTCTCAAATGAGAAGATTTCAGTTGGAGATATAAGAAAAACTCAGCTGATAACAACTTTCGGTGTCGGATCTATCGTTGATTTCAAAGACGATACAGTTATTATCGCAGCCACAGACGATTGGGACTATAACACCGGCGATAATGAAGAAGTTGAAAGCAGAAAAATATTCAACGAAAATCTATCCGTTATAACAGGTGCGGAATACTTTCTAATGCCAAGGACAAGGCAAAGTACAAACAGCTTTTCCAAAGAAAAGAATATTCCTTCGTATGTGTTCCCGGAAAAACTCCACTGTTCCAGGTGCGGAAATATTTATGATTTCAGAGAATTGAATACAAAGGAACGTCACAAATGTCCTCAATGCAAAAACAATCTGACTGCTTCACGTTTTATAACAGTGTGTCCCAAGGGTCATATGGACGATTTCCCTTACGATTGGTGGGTGCATAATGGCAATCCTTGTCCATCGGGTATTAAATCTCCACGTATCAGAATGATAAATATCTATAACAGAACTGATATTGACAGCCTGAGGCTTGAATGCACTGAATGCAAGGCTACAAGAAGTATGGTTCAGGTCTTTTCAGAAAATGCTCTCTCTGAATTCAGGTGTACTTGTAAACATCCTCATTTCAAAGACCCTTATGCAAGGGCACAATACGGATGTCATGAAAAAATGCGTGCAAGATTACGTTCTGCTTCCGGCGTGTACTTTCCCATCACAAAATCAGCGTTGCTAATCCCGCCATGGAGTAAAAAAGTCGTAAACTGCATTCAGAAGCATTATAGTATATTAAAATCAGTCGATGAAGATAAAATTGCTAATGCAATAAGGACAGTCCTTCATGGGGTCAGCATTACTGATGATGAGATCATCTTCTCATGGAAAGCTGTGAAAAATTCTATGGAACAGAGACAGCAGCGTTCGGAATTATCTGTTTATGAAAATGAATATGCTATTTTATCAAAAGAAGAAAATCAAAGCGCTGACAATTTTAAATCCTATTCATCAATTGTTCCGGAGAAATATAAACCTTATTTCGATCAGTTGGTGGTAATTGAAAAGCTTACAGTTACCCAGGCATTTACGGGATTTACAAGAATTATCCGGAATGAAACAAATACCGTTCCTGTTTCACAGTATCCTAAACCATGGCTTCCGGCGGTTGAACTTAACGGAGAAGGCATCTTTATC
>JBJERG010000131.1:0-6203 GCA_051882155.1 Ruminococcus sp. | reverse complement strand
CCAGAAGCTCGCTGTGAGTGCCGGATCCTGCAAGTTTTCCGTCATCCATTACAAGTATTTTGTCAGCGTCCTTTATCGATATTATTCTCTGGGATACAATAAAC
Source organism: Ruminococcus sp. (assembly GCA_051882155.1). Classification (GTDB taxonomy): domain Bacteria; phylum Bacillota; class Clostridia; order Oscillospirales; family Ruminococcaceae; genus Ruminococcus_C. The sequence continues at coordinate 6,099 of JBJERG010000131.1, read as the reverse complement.
ACAACCGGTTTAAAGCTCAGATTTCTGAGAGCAGCTCTGAGTGACGCCTCCGTGCCGTAGTCAAGAGCAGATGCACTGTCATCAAGTATCAGAATATCCGGCTTTCTCACAATTGCTCTTGCAATGCAAAGTCTTTGTTTCTGTCCGCCGGAAAGATTTCTTCCGCCCTCTGTAATTACCTCGTCAAGTCCCTTTGACTTTGACTGCACAACATCAAGAGCCTGTGCTGCTTTCAGCGCCTCCGTAAGTTCTTCGTCGGAGGCATCTTTTTTGCCCCAGAGAAGATTGTCCCTTATGGTGCCGGACATAAGTTCAGATTTCTGAGGAACTATGCCGACGCATTCACGCAGCTGTTTTTTCGGATATTTTTTTACATCTGTACCGCCTACAGTTATTCTTCCGCTGTCTGCGTCATAAAATCTGGGTATCAGATTTACAAGAGTGGATTTGCCCGAACCCGTTCCGCCGATTATTCCGATAATATCTCCTTTCTTCGCTGTGAATGAAACATCTGCAACGGAGGGAAGTGAAGCACCTTCATATGTGAAGGTTACATTTTCAAAGCATACCTCTGACGGAGCTGTAATTTCAGCCTTTTCGCATTCATCAGCAAACTGCTGCGACGGATTGATTTCAAGTATTCCCTGAATACGATTTCCGCAGGCTACTGTTTTTGTAAGATTTATAATAAGATTTGCAAGCTTTATAAGCTCCACAAGTATCTGGGACATATAATTATACAGCGCAACAACTGCGCCCTGTGTAAGAAGTCCCGCTTCAACTCTGACTGCACCTGTCCAGATAAGAGCTATTACTGCAAGATTTATAACAACATAGGTAAGAGGATTCATAAGAGCGGAGATCCTGCCTACGGTTTTCTGCATAGCTGTAAGAGCCTCTGCATCCTTTTCAAAGTTCTCCGTTTCAGCTTTTTCCTGTCCGAAGGCACGTATAACACGTACACCACTTAAATTTTCTCTTGTGGAATTCATCACACGGTCAAGTTTATTCTGAACCTTTTTGAACATTGGAATGCTTATAAGCATAATTCCGAAAACTATTACAGATAAAACAGGGATAGTTACAACAAATACAAATGCACCACGAACATCCACGGTGAACGCCATTATCATTGCACCGAACACTATAAACGGAGAACGCAGCAAAAGACGTATTGCAAGGTTCGTTCCCGTCTGTACCTGATTGATGTCACTTGTCATTCGGGTGATAAGAGTACTGCTTCCGAGCCTGTTTATATCGGAATAAGACAGCTTCTGCACATGGGAAAGAAGTGCATGGCGAAGCTTGGCTGCGAAGCCTGTTGCCGCTTTTGCTGCAAAATACTGTGCAAAGAGAGTATTTACAAGCCCGATAGCTCCGAGTGCAGCCATCAGAATACACATTCCGGTGATGTAACCGTTATCCCCGTCTGCAATTCCCTTGTCAATGATCGCCGCCACTACAAGCGGCACAAACAGTTCAAAAATCGCCTCCAGCATTTTAAAAAGAGGTCCAAGTATGCACTCCTTTTTGTATGACCGCAAATATTTTAAAAGTTTAATCATCAAAAAAACCTCCGTTTTTGTTTCATAACTAAATTTATAATTATATTATATCATGATTTAAGATAAAATTAAAGAATATACGGTAAAATTATACTATAGACAAAGTGAACTGAAGCGGCATTGCCCTTTTGTGCAACTTTTACAATTGTTTTCCATAATTCGCAAAAGTGTTCACACTAATTCACGGCATATTCATTGACATAACCGCTTAAAAGTGGTATAATGATAATATGAAGGAAAAGAAGTCAGATAAAAATGAAGATAATGAAAACAAAAAAGGGAAAATTTAAAGGAGAGATATCTATGAAAACTAATTTTATAAAAGGCGTGGCAATCGGTTTGTCACTGGCTTTATCAGTATCGGGAATACCTATAGGTTCCGTTGCAAATGCAGAAACTTCACATCCGGATTATAAAATGTATGTAGCCTCAGGCGAGGAACGCAAGGACACAGTTTATGTTTCCACAGAAGACCTGGCAAAGGGTGATGTTACTATTCCGGCTGCTATCTACACCATTTCAGAAGAATGGACAAATCCTTGTATCAATTATATGTTTTTCGTTTGGGATTCCTCTGACTGGAGTCATGTAAGATTCACAAATCCTCTGAATTACTCAGAACCTGGCGAAGAACGTACATATACATACAGCGGCGGCACATTTACAAGCAAGCTCACTCCTCATATGCTTGCCCATGTTTCTGAACGCCGTGGCATGATTACTTATGCAAGCTCAAATTGTATCTGCTATGCAACTGAATATACGGTAGATCCTATTTTTGGTATGGCTCTTTATTCCGACGGAAACGGCGGCGTATACTTTACAGCGTCATTCTACGCAAGTGAACAGGCGAAAATCAATCGTTACCGTTCCACAAAGACCTTCTATCCCGAGATAATTCCGCATGAAGACGGAAGCGCAACCTTCAGATATGAATATATTCGTCAGGACAATTACGAAACTGATATCTCAGAAGGCATTATCCCATTCTATGACCCGACTCTTCCGCAGGACGAGATCATTGTGGGAAAATGCAACGTTAATCTCTGGCAGTACAATGGCTCTGATGATACAAAATTCCTGGGAAGATCAGATGAATTCCCGTCAACTACATTTGATGTCGTAGTTCTCCAGAACACTCCTGTCGGCGAATATACAGTAAGCATAAGTGACAGAACATACCTTAACAATGATGAATGCAAACCTTCAGCAACTCATCCTCTGACTATCATTGTAACAGATGATCCTCCGGAAACAACAACTACTACCACTACAACCACCACCACAACAACTACTACAACTACTACCACCACAACAACTACCACCACTACAACTACCACCACAGAGCCAACAACAACTACTACCACTACTACAACAACAGAAACCTCCGAAACTACAACCACTACTACAACAACTACTACAACTACAACCACTACAACAACTACTACCACCAGCATGATACTGACAGAAGCAAAGGATCCTCCTTATTTGTCAAAAAACCGTGCAACCCTTTATATGGGTCTGCCCCTTCAGCTTTATGTGTACAATGCAGAAGGTGAAGATTACACATGGAAATCTACTGATGAAAGCGTTGCATCAATTTCTCAGGACGGTATGGTAACAACCAATTCTGTGGGATCATGCAGAGTATATACAATTGTAAGAGGTAAAATCCTTTTCTGCAATATTAAAGTTGTAAATGGAATATGCGGCGATGTAAATATCAGCGGAAATGTAAGCTTGTCAGACGCAGTGTGGCTTGGAAAATATTTATCCGGTTCTACAAGACTTAACCAGGCTTCTCTAATCAATTCTGACTGCTATCAGGACGGCTCAGTTACAGCTGACGATCTCCTGGTACTATTATCATATCTTGCAATGAAAACAAACTCTCTGCCTTATGAGGCTTAAATGAACATGGAAATTGAGATTAAAAAATATCAGAAGAAGGATATTCCTTCAATGACAAAAATATGGAATGAAGCAGTTCTTGACGGTGAGGCACTTCCTCAGCAGAAAGCTATGACCGAAAGAGAAGCATCTGAATTTTTCGGAAAACAAACAGATACTTACATAGCAATTGATAAATCTACCGGCGTTGTTGTAGGCTTATATATCCTGCATCCCAACGGTATAGGGCATTGCAGTCATATTGCAAATGCCAGCTATGTTGTCTGGTCAGTCATGCGCCATAAAGGAATAGGCAGAAAGCTTGTTATTCATTCTCTGGAGCAGACAAAGAAAAGAGGGTTTACTCTTCTTCAGTTCAATGCAGTGGTAAGCACTAATACAGCTGCTCAAAAGCTCTATGAATCTGTGGGTTTCAAACGTCTTGGCGTGCTTCCGGGCGGATATAAATCAGATTCGGGACAATACATAGACACTGTGCTTTATTACCATGATTTAAGCGACATATAAAAAGAGAGCTGTTGCATTAATTTTGCAGCAGCTCTTTTTGCTTTTATTTATAATTAACACTCACATAGCTTCCATCTTCCAGAATCAGATGAAGCATTCCACCCTGCGCTCCAAGCATCTCAATTTTTGCACCATGATCAAGCATCGGATCAAGGATCTGTTTCAGATTTTTATCTGTAACAGCGTCAGAAGCATACAGCTTTCCGTCTTTTGTTATAGCAAACAAGCATGGCTTCTGTGTATCTCCGCTTTCCCATACCAGTTTCTTTACATTCATCCATGATGATACTGCCTTATATGTGTCTTCATAGTTCATATTGGAAGATGAAAAAATATCATATGAAACAGTGCCATTCTCCATAACACCAAACAGCATAGCTCCGTCAGGGTCACTGTACAGACCTGCCACATCACTCCATGTTGTAAAATCCGATTCATAGGGTGATTCATTCAGTGCAAAGCTGGCTCCGTTCTGAGTTACCTCCATAGTTTCTTCTTCCATTGGCTCGTTAAGGAGCTTCACACTGCCGTTACGCTCAAGAATAAATGCCCTTGACCCTACAACACAGAATTCCGGTTCTGTATCAGACTGTTCATCATCAGATACGGTTAAGCCGGCATTTTCAGTAATTGACTGATATGTACTTTTCTGAGTTTCATTATCCGGTTCAAAGGTTTCCGTTTCTGCCGGACTATCTTTTTCCAAAAGAAATGACACTGCAAAAAGCCCGACCAGAAGAAGCATAACAATAAGTGCAAATATGGCAACTACACGGCTGGAAGGCATATGAAGCTTTTTGCCCTCCTTCAAATCAATTTCATCTGACATATCGAAATCGTAATAATAATTCGCACTTACCATACGTGTGCCGAGAGTATCTGTTGTAAGTCCAAGATTTACAGCCTCACGGCAACCCATTACAAGCTGAGCTTCACGCACCATTATTGCACGTATTTTTCTGTCACAAAGTGAAAGATATTCCGCCGCACGTTCATTGTTATGTATTTCCATAAGAAGCTTTTTAACGTGCTTCCAGTCATCAATGGTTTCCGCACATTTACCACGTTCCGTTGCCTGATAAAGTATCCCGGATTCACGGTATTTTTTCAGTCTGTCACAGAGGACCTCATCCCCGTACTCAAGCACCTTTTCGTAATACTCTGTTTCAGACATTCTTGTTCCTGCACGTGAAAGCTCACCCTCACGATGTATTTGCAGATCTGCCATCATCTTTCCGAAATATGCCAGTGCATTCTCAGGACTTTCAGCCAGCACACGGTCAAACTGAGCCATAGCCGCATCCCATGCACCATCCTCAAGGCAAAGGAACCCTCTGTTTAGAGGATTTTCGGCTTCGTTTTCCGATTCATGCTCTCCACGGCTTCCGAAGCGGGCGCTCTCAAGAAGCTTTCCGTCTTTTTCAAAAATACCTCGCTGTGCCGGACTTGCATAATGCAGAACCTTCTGAAAGCTTTCATTTTCAAGTACGCTTTCTTCTCCGGGTTTGCCGCAGATAATTTTATATGCGCCTTGTTCTTCCTCATTCTGGTAAACAGCTCTGTATTCTATAAGAACACCCATCCAGTAAAGGTCAGCATCTGCACCTCCGTCAAGGAGCATATTTTCAAAATGCTCTTCAGCTTCTTCAAACATTCCACCCTGCTGAAGGCATACAAGCTCGGCATATCGCTCAAGATATTCATCACTAAGCAGCATCGGCAATGCCTGTCTTGCTCCGCAGACGCCGCAGGTTGCAACAACCGCACCATCAATCGGCTCAAGGCGCTCACCGCATACCTTACACAAGAATTTCGCCATAACTTACTCCATAATACACAGTCTAAAGAACTGCAGATAATTCAATACGCTCATCCGTACAAATATATACATACAACATTATTATACCTTTTTTTCAGTCCAAGGTCAATAGAATTCAAACACTTTGTTTTCGCTGAATGCCATTTTGAACATTTTGCAGAACATACAGCATGATTTTCAGTCATTTTGACTATTGAGGCATATATAACATGAGTTGTTATCACATAATTGTTACACATTATTCATAAAAAATGTTGATAAAAGACCTATTCCAATATCACATAAATATGTTATAAT